>CBDUUY010000030.1:0-14669 GCA_965370535.1 uncultured bacterium | reverse complement strand
TGGACAGGCCGCCGACGTCCCAGCGGTCGCAGATGGCGAACAGCGGCAGCATGGCAATGGCGGTGTGCTCGGCGGCATGCAGGGTGCCCGGCTCGGCCCGGGCGGTGACCCCGGCCCTGTCCATGAGCCCATCGGGCACCGTCACCCAGAAGGCCAGGGTGGCAAAGGTGCGGTCGGGCAGGTCGAGCGGTTCGTATCCCAGCACCGAACCGTCCTTGATCGACTTGCGATTGAACGCCAGCACCCGGTTCGACACTTCGACCCTGCCGTGGGCGACGGTGAACCGGCCCACCCTGGAGTGCTCGGCGATCGACAGCACCCGGACATCGGTCTCCGTGTGCGGCTGGGTGTAGTAGCCGACCTCACCCTTGTCCACCACCGCGATCCGGTCGTGGGTGTCGAGGGTGTCCACCAAATATCCGTCGCCCTGGTGCAGGTACACGGCGCCGGGGTGCACCTGGCTGAACGCCCGCCCCTCGTCCACGGTGCCGATGACTTTGCCGTCCTGGTCCACTATCGAAAACGGCGCCCCACCGGCTGTGCGGATGTTGATGCCGGGCGCCGGCGCCCTGCGCCGCCCCCAATAGATGCGGCGGCCGCGGGGCCGCAGATCACCCTCGTCCAGCAGGGCGGGGAGCAGTTCCTCCAACTCCTCCCCGAAGTACTCCACGTCGTCGTTGACCAACGGCAACTCGTAGGCGGCGCACCCGGCGTGGGCGCCCAGCACAACCGGGTTGACCGGGTTGATCACCGCCGCCTCGGAGGGGCGGCCGAACAACTGATCCGGGTGGTGCATGAACCACTGGTCGAGGGCATCCTCGCCGGCCACCAGCACCGCCAGCGATTCGTCCAGGGTCCTTCCCGCCCGGCCCGCCTGCTGCCGGAACGAGGCGATGGTGCCCGGGAATGTGGTGATGACGGCGGCATCCAGGCTGCCCACGTCGATGCCCAGTTCCAGGGCGTTGGTGGCGGTGACCCCGATCAAGTCGCCCGAGAACAGGCGCTCCTCGATGCGGCGCCGGTCCTTGGCCAGATAGCCGCCGCGGTAGGGGGCGATCCGGTCCTTCAGGTCGTCGTCGAGGCGGTCCCTCGCCCACCGATACACCAACTCGGTGGCCTTCCGGCTGCGGGTGAACGCAATCGTGTGGCGGTGCCGGCGCACCAGGTCCACGAACACATCGGTGGCTTCGGCCAGGGCGCTGCGGCGTTCGTCCTCGTCCTCCTCTTGCTGCGGGTTCCACAGGACGTATTGCTTGGCGCCGGCCGGTGAGGTGTCCTGGTCCACCTGCTCGAACGGCAGGCCCACCAGTCGCCCCGCCAACTCTGCAGGGTTGCCGATGGTCGCCGAACAGGCGATGAACGTCGGGTCGGCCCCGTAGTGGGCGGCCAGGCGGCGGAGGCGGCGCAGCACATTGGCCACATGGCTGCCGAAGATGCCCCTCAGCACGTGGATCTCGTCGATCACCACGTACTGGAGGTTCGACAGGAAGGTGGCCCAGCGGGTGTGGTGGGGGAGGATCCCGATGTGGAGCATGTCGGGATTGGTGAGCACCGTGTTGGCGTGCTTGCGGACCCAGGTTCGGGTCTCCTTGTCTGTGTCCCCGTCGTAGATCGCAGGCACCAGTGGTCCCAGGCCGAGGCCGTACAGCGAGCGGTACTGGTCCTGGGTCAGCGCCTTGGTCGGGAAAAGCAGCAACGATGAGGCCCGCTTGTCTCCCAGGGCGGCCTCGGCGATGGGCACCTGGTAGGCCAGGGACTTGCCCGAAGCGGTCCCGGCCACCACCACCGTGTTGACACCGTCTCGCACCCTCTTGATCGCCTGTGCCTGGTGCCGGTAGAGGCGTTCGATCCCCCTGTCGGCCAGGGCGTCGGCGAGTGGCCCGGCGATCGGGGGATCCAGGTCCTCATAGATGGGTGAGCGGGCGGGTACCGACTCGACGTGGGCGATGCGCCCGGCCGTCGCGGCGTCGGCGGCCCATGCCGCGATGACGTCCTCCACCCCGGAGATGGTAGGGATCGGTCCCGACGAGGCCCGGCCCCGGGGGTCTGCAAGGCCGGCAACCTGCGCAAACCCCGCCGAGTGGGGACCGTGCCTGCGGTCTGAGCCCGGCGGTAGCATCCGGGCCCATGGACCGCTCTCCCACCGGTGCACTCCCCTGGCATGCGATGACGGTCGATGACGTCCTGTCTGCACTGGACACCGACCCGGCCGCAGGCCTCTCAGCCGAGGAGGCCGCCCGCCGCCTGGCCGAGCACGGACCCAACACGCTGGGGCAGGAGAAGGGACCATCGCGGCTCAGCCAGTTGGGTCACCAGTTCCGCGACGTGCTCATCTGGGTACTGATGGCGGCGGCCGCCGTCAGCGGACTCCTGCTCCACGAGTGGATAGACGCCGGGGTGATCATCGCCATCGTGATCCTCAACGCGGTGCTCGGCTACGTCCAGGAGGCGAGGGCCGAGGATGCTCTCGCCAGGCTCAAGGAGTTGTCGGCGCCCGAGGCGGTGGTGGTGCGGTCGGGCACCGAGCACAGGGTGAACAGCGCAGAACTGGTCCCCGGCGACATCATCGTGCTGGAGGTCGGCGACCGGGTGCCCGCCGATTCCCGTGTCATCGATGAGGCGCACTTCCAGGCCGAGGAGTCCTCACTGACCGGGGAGTCCTTCCCCGTGTCCAAGCAGACCGAACCTGTGGCTGCCATCTCGATGTTGGGGGATCGCCACTCGATGGTCTTCTCGGGCACCGCAGCGGCGACCGGGCGGGCCCGGGCGGTGGTGGCCGACACCGGGCGGATCACCGAGATGGGGCGCATCGCCGATATCCTTTCCGAAAAGGAACCCCCGACCCCCCTGCAGATCGAATTGGACAAGGTGGGACGGCGCCTGGCCGTGCTGGCCATGGCGACGGCGGCCATCGTGTTCCTGACCGGTGTGATCCGCGGCAACCCCGCCGAGGCGATGTTCCTGACCGCAGTCGCCCTGGCAGTGGCCGCCATCCCCGAGGGGTTGACGGCGGTCGTGACGATCACATTGTCCGGTGGTGTGCAGCGGATGGCCGACCGCAACGCCATCGTCCGCCGGCTCCCGTCGGTCGAGGCACTCGGATCAGCCGGCGTCATCTGCACCGACAAGACCGGCACGCTGACGCGAAACGAGATCCGGGTGCAATCGGTGGTGCTGTCTGGTATCGAGGGCACCCCTGCCGATCTCGACCCCGCCGACCCCAGGGTGGCCCGGTTCGCCCGGATCTCGGCGTTGTGCAACGACGCCAGGATGACTCCCGACGGCTACCTGGGTGGTGCGACCGAGGTTGCGCTGCTGGTCGCCGCCGGAGAGGTCGGAGTGGACGTCGAGGAGGTGAGGGCAGCCCTGCCCCGCGACGACGAGATCGCCTTCGATGCGCGGCGCAAGCGCATGTCCACACTGCACACCGGCGAAGGGCGCCGGACCGTGGCGGTCAAGGGCGCCCCCGAGGTCGTGCTGGATCGCTGCACGATGGTGGAGGGACCGGACGGCCCGGAACCGATAGACGATGCCCGCCGCGTCGAGGTGCTGGCGACCGCCGAGCGTCTGGCCGAGACCGGCCTTCGGACGCTGGTACTGGCATATTGGGAGGCCGACGAACTGCCCGAAGACCACGATGCCATCGAGACCGGCCTCATCTGGGTGGCCCTCGCCGGCATGAGTGATGCGGTTCGGGAGGAGGCGGCGCCGGCGGTGGCCGCCGCTCAGCGGGCCGGTATCGATGTGGTGATGGTCACCGGCGATCACGAGGTCACGGCACGGGCGGTGGCGGCCGAAGTGGGCATCCTCGGGCCCGGCGACGAGGTGATGCCGGGTGCGGAGTTGCGGGAGATGTCGGCAGAGGAGTTGGCCGTCGATGTCCACCGCTACCGGGTCTACTCCCGGATCGACCCTCTTGACAAGGTGAAGATCGTCGAGGCCTGGCAGCAGAATGGCAAGATCGTCGCCATGACCGGGGACGGTGTCAACGATGCACCGGCCCTGCGGGCCGCCGACATCGGCGTGGCCATGGGCAGCGGCACCGATGTGGCCAAGGACGCCGCCGACATGGTGCTCGCCGACGACAACTTCGCCTCCATCGTGGCTGCGGTGGGGGAGGGGCGCAGCATCTTCTCGAACCTCAAGACCGTCGTCTACTTCCTGCTGTCGTGCAACGCCAGCGAGGTGCTGACGATGTTCGTCGGGTTCCTGGTGTTCGGGGCGCTGGGCGACCCGTTGCTGGCGGTGCAACTGCTGTGGATCAACCTCATCACGGACGGTCTGCCCGCCCTGGCACTGGGCATCGATCCGGCCTGGCCGGGGATCATGGATCGCCCGCCCGACAGCCACCGGGACATCTTGAGTGCCCGCCGCCAACTCGCTCTGCTGCGTCAGGGAGCGGTGCTGGCGGCCGCCGCGCTGGCGGCACTGGTCATCGGCAACTACGTCCTCGAATACGAATGGCCGGAGACCCGCACCATGATCTTCACCGCCCTGGTGTTGGTGCAGTTGGCACACGCCTTCTCGGTGCGGGCCAGGTCGACCGGCAGGATGGGTGACGGCCCGGGCCGCAACCGCCTGCTGATCGCGGGGGTGGCCGGGTCGGCGTTGCTGCAAGTGGGTGTCGTCTACCTGCCGGTGGGCAACAAACTGTTCGACACGGTCGGTCTCCCGGCGGCGGCCTGGCCGATCATGGCGGCGATCACTCTGGGTTCGTTTGTGGCGGTCAACCTCGTAAACGCCCGGGTGGCAGCCCGGAGGGCCGTCAGTCGGCAGTGAGCACACCATCGGCGAGGTCGGCGAAGATCGTGTCGGCACCCGAGGTGAGTCGCACGACGCTGGCGCCGCGGACCGATCCCACCTGCCCCGGGAGCACCACGTTCTGGATATTGGCGGGGTCGAGTTCGAAGGCCGTCGCCCCCAACTGGAGCAACTGGGTGGTGGACAGGTCGGTCCAGGAATACTCGGTGAGGATGCGGATCAGCGTCGGCAGTCGCCGGATCTTCATGGCCTGAGCACCGGTCAGACCGGCCTGGATGACGACACCCTGGTGGAACGACCGCGTGAAGTCCCCGCCGGCGATGTGGCGGTTGCGGGAGAAGGCGAGTGCATCGTTTCCCCTGAGCACCTGGAGTCCGGCATCCAGAAAGGCGTTGGAATTGCCATCCGACATGCGGAACGGGACATCAACCTCGACTCCACCGAGTCTGTTCACCAGGCGCTTGAAGCCGGCGAACCCGGTGATCACGTAGCCCTCCATGGACAGACCGGAGAGATCCTCGGCGATGCGGACCATCTCATCGGTGTCGGCCCTGACGTTGACGCTGCTGAACTTGTCGCTGCCGTAAGACGCCGCCACCCAGGTGTCGCGGGGAAACCCGACCACAGCCCCACCCCGTTCGGGCATCGAGGCCGCCACGATGTGGATGCTGTCGGCGCGGAGTTCGGGTTGGCTCTCGTAGGGGCGGGCGTCGGTCCCGATGATGAGCACGTGGCGGATGGGCTCTCCGTACCAGGGGTCCAATCCGAAGCCGGTCAGCCTGGCTCCGACGATCTTCCACCCGGACCCTTCGGTGGCGGCCAGGATCACGTCGTCGTCACCGACGAGCACGACCGCCACCTTGCTGCCGTCGGCCAACTCGTCCTTGTAGATCTCCGTGGTCAGGTCGAATGTCTGGTCGCTCCCGATACCCCCGACGTGGGCAGCCAGGCCGTCGGGGATGTCGGGCTCATCGGCAGACCGGTCTACCAGCCAGGTGTAGAACCCGAGCACGATCGGTTCGAGGCGGGGGGAGGATTGGGCGCTGGTGAAGGTCAGGGTCATCTTTGGGGGAAGGGTGGTGGTCGTGGTCGCAGGCATGGTGGTCGTAGTGGCCGGCGTCGTCGGCGCTGCCACGATGGTGGTGGTCGTGGATGTCGTGGCAGGGAGGGTGGTCGGCCCCGAGAGCAGTGGCTCCGCCGACCCCCCGAACAGCAATATGCCACCGATCGTTCCGATCACGGCCACTACGAGGACTCCGGCGGCGACGGGGGTGATACGGCTCTGCACGGGACTCCGAGCCGTCTTGCCCAGTCTCTGGTCTGGGCTCCGAGGGGTCGGGCATCGGCTTGCGAGTTCGCAGGAACGCGGTGCCCAGCAGTCCGGCGGTGATCGATCCCAGGAAGATGCCGGTCTTGGCCCTGTCGGCCAGTTCGCCCGGCTCGAATGCCAGGGCCGTGACGAACAGGGCCACTGTGAAGCCGATGCCGGCCACCGCAGCCACCCCGACGATGTGGGCCCATCCTGTGTTGCGCGGCAGTCTGGCGATGCCGAACTTGACCGCCAGGAAGGCGAAGATGGTGATGCCTACGGTCTTCCCGACGAGCAGGCCGATCGCCACACCGAGTGCCACCGGATGGGTCACGGCCGCCCAGAGGTCCACACCCCGGAAATCCACCCCTGCATTCGCCAGGGCGAAGATGGGCACGACGACGAAGGAGGACCACGGCAGCAGGGCGTGCTCCATGCGGTTCAGCGGCGACACGGATTCCATGGCCATTGCCGAGAGATCCATCGCATCAGAATCCATGCGCTGGGCAGCATGGGGGGCCTGCACGTCGAACTCCTGGCGTTCCAGCACCCGGGTGGCCTTCTCGTGGTACTCGCTGTCGGAGTACAGGGCAAAGGCCGGGGTCAGGAAACCGAGGGCCACACCTGCCAGCGTGGCGTGCACTCCGGATTCCAGCAGGAAGAACCAGGTCGCGACCGCCACCGCCACGTAGAACGCCAGTGACCGGATGCCGGCTCTGCTGGCGATCCAGGTGACCACCAGGCCGGCAATCGCCAGGCCCAGCCATCCGAAGAACAACTCGTCGGTGTAGAAGACGGCGATCACCAGGATCGCTCCGATGTCGTCCACGATGGCCAGGGTCAGCATGAAGAGTTTGGCCCCCACGGGCACCCGCCGGCCCATCAGGGACAGCACGCCCACCGAGAAGGCGATGTCGGTTGCCATCGGGATCCCCCAGCCCCGGCTGGCCTCGCCGCCACCGGCGATCATCACATAGAGGACCGCCGGGACGATCATGCCCCCGAGGGCTCCCAGCGCGGGCAGTGCCGCCGCCTTCGGGTCGTGCAGATCGCCGAGGACCAGTTCCCTCTTGATCTCGAGGCCGACGACGAAGAAGAAGATCACCATCAAGCCGTCGTTGACCAGTTCCCGCAGGGTCTCGTGGAAGTGGAAGGATCCGACCTCGAGAGTGAGCGCCGTCTCCCAGAAATGCTCGTAGGAGTCACCGAACGGCCCATTCGCCCACACCAGGGCCAGTGCTGCCGCCACCAGCATCACCACACCGCCGGCCGCTTCTATCCGGGTGAACCGGAGGACCGGCCTGACAAAACGGCTTGGAATGGTGCGCTCGGAGTGGAGCCAGGTGGAGTGGATGCGCTCTTCGTTCATCGCCGCACAAGGCTAGTAATGGCACACGGCCTCCCTGCCGGGGCAGGGGCCGTCCGGTGGGCGCTACTCTTGCCAACCCATGCGGATCATCATCGTTGGGGCCGGTGCCGTCGGCTTCCATCTCGCAGAACGACTCGCCCTCGAGGGCCAGGACATCGTGGTCGTCGAGGCCAACGAGGAGAAGGCCGCGGAACTACGGGCATCCGTCGACTGTATGGTCGTGGTCGGCAACGGCGCCAGCCAGCGTGTGCTGGAAGAGGCCGGTATCCAATCGGCCGGCCTGCTGATCGCCGTCACCAACAGCGACGCCGTCAACGTGCTCGCCTGCCAGGCGGCCGCCCAATACCAGGTGCCCCGCAAGGTGGCCCGCGTCGAGGACGCCGCCCTGCGCAACAACCACGGCATCGAGGGCGTGGACGTGATCATCGATCCCGGGGAGGCCCTCGCCAGGGAACTGGTGCAGCTGGTCCGCAGAGGCGGGGTCTCCGAGGTGGTGGAGTTCGCCGGGGGCGATTTGGTCCTGCTGGGCGGCTACGTCCAGGAGGGCGCCCCGATGGCGGGCATGACGCTCGCCGACCTTCGCAGGCAGGTCCCCGACTGGGAATGGATCGTGGCCGCGGTGGTGCGCCACGGCAAGACGACGGTGGCCAGAGGGGACACCGACATCCGCGTCGGCGACCACGTGATGGTGATGTCCACCGGGTCACACACCGCCGAGGCGCTGGCGTTGATGGGCCTCGAACCTCACGATCCAAGGAAGGTGATGGTGCTGGGCGCCACCCGCCTGGCTGCGCTCACGGCAGAACTGCTCCTCGATGCAGGAATCCCGACGATCCTGATAGACAGCGATCCCGTCAGGTGCCGCAAACTGGCCGCCCTCAACGACCGCCTCGTCGTTGTGCAGGGCGACCCCACCGATCCCAAGGTGATGCAGGGTGAAGGCATCGAGTCGGTGGACATGGTCGTCGCCTTGACCGGGTGGGACGAGATAAACATCGTCGGCTGCCTGGTGGCCAAGGCGCTGGGCGTGCCGACCACGGTGGCGCGTTTCCACCGGTTCGAGTTCGTCGGCCTGCTGGCAGGAGTCGGTGTGGATGCCGGCGTGTCGGGTCGCCTGGCAGCAGCCAACGAGATCCTCCGGTTCGTCCGGCGGGGCCGGATTCGATCGGTCACCACCTTCCAGGACAACTCGGCCGAGGCGATCGAGATGGAGGTGGGCGCCGACAGCGAGGCCATCGGCAAGACCCTGAAGGAGGTCAGCCTGCCGCGATCGGTCATGGTCGCCGGGATCATCCGGGACGGCGAGTCGTTCATCCCCCACGGGGACACCGAGATCGTGGTCGACGATGACCTGATCCTGATCACATTGCCCGATGCGGTCCACGCGGTAGAAGAAGTGTTCGGCTAGCGCATGCATCGCAGGCGCCTGGTCTTCATCGTCGGTGCGGTGGTCACGGCGGCAGGCTTTTCGATGCTGGTGCCTGCGGCGGTGGCTCTCGGATACGGCGAGGGCGGTGATGCGCTGGCGTTGGCCGCTGCATCCGGATTGGCTGTAGGAGTCGGGTTGGCCGCCTGGAAGATCGTCGGCAGGCCCGGGGAGTTGTCGGCACGTGAGGGCTTCGCCGCCGTCGCCCTTTCGTGGTTTGTGGTCACCGTGTTCGGTTCGCTGCCCTACCTGTTCAGCGGAGCGCTCGACGGTCCCACCAATGCATTCTTCGAGACGGCCGCAGGTTTTTCCACTACAGGGGCATCGATCCTCCCCGACCCCGCAGTGCTCGGGAAAGGCATTCTGTTGTGGAGGGCGCAGACCCAGTGGCTGGGGGGCATGGGCATCATCGTTCTCGGGGTGGCGATCCTGCCGCTACTGGGCCTCGGGGGCATGCGGTTGGCCAGTGCCGAGTCGCCCGGCCACATTCCCGACCGGCTGACGCCGCGTTTTCGTGAGACCGCCAAGCGTTTGTGGTGGGTCTATCTGGCGTTCACCGCCGCCGAGGTGATCATGCTGGCGCTCGGCGAGATGACCCTCTTCGAGTCGGTGGCCCACGCCTTCACCACGATGTCCACCGGCGGCTTCGGGACCGACGCCGGTTCGATCGGCAGCTTCAGCGCCTACACCCAGTGGGTGGTGATCGGGTTCATGTTCGTGGCGGGTATATCGTTCGCCCTCCATTTCCGTGCCATGCAGGCGCCGCGGGAGTACGTCGAGAACTCCGAGTTCCGCCTCTATGCGGCGATCATCGGCGCGGCGGCGATCCTGTTCATCATCGGCACCTGGGGCGGGACGATCGCCGTCACTGTGAGGAATGCGGTGTTCACGGCCGTGTCGATCGTCACCACCACCGGGTATACGAGCACCGACTTCGGGCAATGGACGATTGCCCTGCAGATTGCGGTGGTCGGCCTGATGTTCGTGGGCGGCATGGCCGGTTCGACTGCCGGTTCGGTCAAGACCTTCCGGTTGGGGATCCTGACGGGGGCCGCCCGCAACGACCTGCGCCGGATCATGCACCCCCACGGCGTGTTCGTGGCCAGGCTGGGAAAGGACCCGGTCGCCGACGAGATCGTCGAGGCGGTGCAATCGTTCTTCCTCTTCTACATGTTCCTCTTCATGACCGGCGTCCTCTTCTTCGGGATGATCGTGTCCCAGGCGGGGTCGTCGATCGATATGGCGTCGGCGGCATCGGCGGTGGCATCGGCGCTGGGGAATGTGGGGCCGGGTGTCGGCGACGTGGGGCCGGCGTCCAACTACCTGGAGGTTCCTGCAGCGGGCAAGTGGCTGCTGTCGTTCTTGATGATCGTCGGGCGCCTCGAGATATTCCCCGTGCTGCTGCTGTTCACCAGGGAACTCTGGCGCCGGTAGTGCCCCGGCCGGGAACGCTGGTGGTGTCGAGGGTGAGGCAGGGGCGTCTTCGGCAAGGAATTCGGACGAAGCCCTACTGCAACCTGCGTCGAGGACGAGGACACAGTCGGGGGCGTCACCGGACGCTCTGAACGCGACGAACGTTTCTGGTCGGGGGCACTTCCAGAGGGCATCGACCCCGGAGTCCCACTCCTATACTCCCGACCGTCTCTGTCGTCTTCTGGGGAGTGGTTTGCGTGGACGTTGTGTATTGGTCGTATGTCGCATTGGGGGCCGGTGCGGCGGCGCTGCTGCTGGCCTTCTTCTATGCCCGTCAGGTCGTCGCCGCACCACCCGGCAACGAGCGGATGCAGGAGTTGTCGTCCGCCATCCGTGATGGCGCCATGGCGTTCCTGCGCCGGGAGTACCAGTGGGTTGCGGTATTCGTCGGGGTGATGACCGTCCTGATATTCGTGCTCCTCGACTACGGCTGGCCGTGGGGCGGGATCGCATATGCCTTCGGGGCGTTTCTCTCGGCACTGGCCGGGTTCATCGGCATGCGGATCGCCACCGCAGCCAACGCCAGGACCACCGAAGCCGCCAGGGTGGGCGGCATCCGCAAGGCTCTCCCTCTCGCCTTCCGGGGCGGGGCGGTCATGGGCTTCGCCGTGGCAGGCCTGGGCTTGCTCGGCCTTTCTCTGGCGTATCTCGTCTTCGCCGAATGGCTGGATGTGGACGACTCCATCGAGGTCATCACGGCCATGAGCCTGGGTGGCTCATCCATCGCCCTGTTTGCACGTGTCGGCGGCGGCATCTACACCAAGGCCGCCGACATCGGCGCCGATCTGGTCGGCAAAGTGGAGGCCGGCATCCCCGAGGACGACCCCCGCAACCCGGCGGTCATCGCCGACAACGTGGGAGACAACGTCGGTGACGTCGCAGGCATGGGCGCCGACCTGTTCGAGTCCTACGTGGGGTCGATGGTGGCTCCGATCGCATACGCCGCCGTGGTGTTCGCCGGATCTGCATTCGTGATCGAGTTGATCATGTTCCCGCTGGCAGTGGCTGCCGTCGGGATGGGTGCTTCGATCATCGGCTCATTCCTGGTGCGGCCGACGGGCAACCGCCTGGCCGCTGCTCTCAACCGGGGTATCTACGGGTCGGCCCTCATGACCCTCGCCGGGGTGGCCGGACTGGTCTGGCTGATGCTCGGGGACACGGAAGGCATCGACAACGAGTACGGCCTCTTCCTGGCTGTGGTGATCGGACTGGTGATCGGTCTTCTGATCGGCCGGCTCTCCGAGTACTTCACCAGCGATCACTTCCGTCCCGTCAAGGAGATCGCCAGGCAGTCCGAGACCGGCCCCGCCACGGTGGTGCTCGCAGGCATCGCAGACGGCATGCGCTCGGCGGCCTTCTCCGTCACCGTCGTGGCGGCCGGCATCGCCGGCGCCTACTGGGCCGGAGAGATGGCCATCGAAGGAGGTGGTGGCATCTACGGCATAGCCATCGCTGCCATCGGCGTGCTGAGCACGCTGGGGATCACCGTCTCGGTGGATGCCTACGGCCCGATCGCCGACAACGCAGGCGGAATCGCCGAGATGGCCCACCTTCCGCCCGAGGTCCGGGAAGCCACCGATGCCCTCGATTCGCTGGGGAACACCACCGCAGCGGTTGCCAAGGGTTTCGCCATCGCCTCGGCGGCGGTGACGGCACTCGCGCTGTTCTTCGCCTTCAAGGAGAGGGTCGGTCTCGAGACGCTCGACCTGGTCGAGGTGCAGACCACCGTCGGCCTGTTCCTGGGAGCGATGTTCCCGTTCCTGTTTGCAGCCCTGACCATCAAGGCGGTCGGACGGGCGGCGAACGAGATGATCGAAGAGGTCAGGCGCCAATTCCGCGAGATCCCCGGTCTGCGTGATGGCGATCCGAGCGCCAAGGCCGACTACACCCGGTGTGTGGACATCTCCACCACCTCGGCGCTGCGGGAGATGGTGATCCCCGGTTCGCTGGCGATTGCGCTGCCGCTGATCATCGGGTTCATCGACACGCGTGCGCTGGGCGGTTTCCTGGCCGGGTCCCTGGTGACCGGGTTCCTGCTGGCCATCTTCATGGCCAACGCCGGTGGTGCTTGGGACAACGCCAAGAAGTTCATCGAGGCGGGTGCCCACGGGGGCAAGGGCAGTGACAGCCACACGGCGGCTGTGGTGGCCGACACCATCGGCGACCCATTCAAGGACACTGCCGGCCCGGCCATGAACATTGTGATCAAGGTGATGACGATCGTGTCGTTGATCTTTGCTTCGGCGTTTATCTAGGCATGGACAAAACGGAAACGAGGGCCCGGCGCTTGCGCCGGGCCCTCTCGCGTCGCCATCACAGTGGCAGGCTGTCGCCGCCCAACGAAGAGATCGGACTCAATCTGGTGACCGGGAGTTCCCGTTCATTCGCTGCAAACCCGTGATCAACTGCCCGACGATCGCGATCGCCTCGTCAGAGAGAGGGTCTCCGTTGTACTCGATCCGATTGAGTCGGTAGGCAACCTCCACCCGGTGGGTGAGCCTGTCGTCGGTACTGATGGTTTCTTCTCTCCACTCGTCGAGGAATCCATCCGCCAGATCGGGGTAGTCCCACAACCTGAGGAGGGTGGCACCGTACTCAGGCCCGATGGCATTGGCGATCTCCAACGCGCGGTTCTGTCTGGGTCGGGACCCATTGGCGGCGTAGACGCGGATTGATGAGGGGGAGACGGCACCGGCGGATAATTCGGACAGACGGGGAGGATTCCAACCGCGCCGCCGCATGATGTACGCCAAGAACTCACCGGCCGATGATGATGTGGGTTCGAACGCCATAGCGGCGGACGATAGCACTATCGAAATCTCGAAATAGGTATCTTGCTCGGTTCTGCGGCGACTTAGCGATCGTGATGCATGAATACGTATAGATATGTAGAGTTTGGCTCACATTGAGGGGATGGGATCGGTCGCCCGACGCGACTGCGTACGCGACTGCGTGGGTCGCCCGAGAACGGGAGAGGATGTCATGTCTGGAAGGGACCACGCAGAGCAGCAACACGCAAGATCGAGAACTCTCACGCTAGGACTGGCCCTCATTCTGGCCTTGGCCATGTTCGGGATAGCCGCACCGACTCCAGCCGATGCGAACGGACCTGTCGTGGTTGTGGTTGATGATGATGGGTTTGGGACGGCTGCTGATTGCAATGCGAGTAGTCCGGCCGTGCCTGCGACGATTCAGGCTGGGGTCGATGCCGCGTTTGGTGGGGATACGGTGTTTGTGTGTCCTGGGTTGTACCTGCAGACCACGACGCCGGGGATCACCGTCGGCAAGGCTCTGACGATCACGTCGGGCGGAGCGGCGGGGGTGGTTGTTTCGGGGAACACCAAGAACGCTTCGGTGGTCAACGGTGCGGATCCCCTGTTCTCGGTGACCGCCAGTGGTGTGACCATCGAGAATCTCACGATTGATCTCGGTAACACCGATACCGACTATGACGTGGGGGTCTTTTCACCCAACGACGGCAGCGTCGACAATCTGGTTGTCCAAGACTCGATCTTCCGGTTCGCGGCGTTCGGCAATAACCCGGGTGAACAACTGATTCACCTTGGTGGAGGCACCGGGAACACGGTGCAGCGCAACAACTTGGAGACCGCTTCGGCGAACTCGGTTGTCTATCTGGGTGAGGGAACGAACACGGATCTGACGTTCTACGACAACACCATCGCCCCGGTATCGGATGCCAATGGTGGTGGTACAGCGGTCAACAGTTTCGGGCCGGTGGTCGACAGCGCGTTCGATTCCAATACCTTTACCCAGACCGGTATCGGTATCTACCTCGGGTCTGGTTCCGCTGCGACGGACAACGTCACAGTGACCAACAACACCTTCACCGGGACGACCTCGGCCGCCTACGGCGCCGTTCTGATCGTCTCAGAGGTAGATGGTGCCGCCATCGGGAACATCGATGTGAGCCATAACACGTTCACCGGCGGTGCCGGAGAGGCTGTCTCGATCTTCGATTGGGACGCGACAACTGCCGACGTCGATGGTGCGACGATCACTGTGAACAGAAACTCCATCGACGGGAACGCAGACGGCCTCGCGATTGGAGTCGGGGTCAGCGGCACCGTCAACAGCCAATGCAACTGGTGGGGCGCCGCCTCAGGTCCCTCAGGAGTCGGACCGGGTACAGGCGACTCAGTGACCGCCGGTACCACATTCTCACCATGGCTCACCACCACCGACCTCAACGGACTGTGTCCCGACACCGACGGTGACGGGGTACTCGACGGTGTCGATAACTGTCCGTTGATTGCGAATGCGGATCAGGCTGATCTGGATGGTGACGGGGTCGGGGATGTCTGTGATCCGGA
>CBDUUY010000029.1:0-14930 GCA_965370535.1 uncultured bacterium | reverse complement strand
GAGTCTCCCGCCGAAGAAGCCCCGGCAGAAGAAGCGGCTGCGGATGAGACCGCCGAGATTGCCGAGGAGGCCGCCGCCGAGGAGGCCCCGGCAGATGAGGCTGCTGCTGCAGCAGACAATGACGACGAGGCAGATGAACCGGCCGACGAGGCCGAGGAGGAATAGCCGATATGGCCAAGACCAAGACTGATGAGTTGCTCGAGGTATTCGAGGGCATGACCGTCCTGGAGCTCTCCGAGTTCCTGAAGGCGTTCGAGGAGAAGTTCGACGTCACCGCAGCCGCCCCGATGGCGATGGCTGCCATGCCGGCCGCTGCCGCCGTGGAGGAGGAGAAGGACGAGTTCGACGTCGTCCTGACCGTCATCGGCAGCGCCAAGATCCAGGTCATCAAAGAGGTGCGGGCGCTCACCAGCCTCGGCCTCAAAGAGGCCAAGGGTCTGGTGGACGAAGCCCCCAAGGCCGTGCTCGAAGGTGTGAGCAAGGATGAGGCCGAGAAGGCCAAGGAAGCGCTCGAGGGCGCAGGCGCCACGGTCGAACTCAAGTAGGGATCGACTTCCTCGGTCCTCGTCACGGGCGGGCCTGCGGGCCCGCCCGTCGTCGCGCCGGTAGGCTGCCGATGTGATCGGGCCACTTCTCCTCGTCGTCGGGATGACCGTTGCCGGTGCGTGTACTGCTGGTTGGGGCGGTGCCGTCGCCGCCGGGGTGACGGGTCTGTTCATGGTGGCTGCGGTGGCGGCCAGTGCTGCGATCTGGGCGAGACGTATCGGCTCCCTGTTGGAACCGGAAGACGCCTGGGAAGTCGCCCCGCGTCCCCCGCTGTTCGGACGGTTGGTGGACATGATCTACCGGCGAAGTCTCGAGATGGGGCCACCCCCGGACTGAGTGTGGGGCGATCGAGCGCATCCGGGTGGCAGGTACCGGCAGGCCGAGGTCGTGGACCGGATGGTCCGTGAGCACGATCGACGTTTGGACCCTTGAAATGGGCTCGCCACAGGAGTAGGGTTTCATCTAGAACAAGAGAGGGATATCACCTGCCGGCATTTGCCGAGCCGGGGTAGCAACGTGCTATCCTGGATTTTTGGTGTCCCTAGACAGAAGTACAGAGCAGTCCATCCCGTCCCGCCCGCCCATCAGATCCAGGAGGAGTCCTTTTGGCTCGTGCGCGCAGTAAGCGATTGTCGTTTGCCAAGATCCCCGAAGTCCTACCGCCCCCCGATCTCCTTTCCGTGCAGCACGAGTCCTTTGGCTGGTTCCTCGAACGTGGCCTGAAGGAGATATTCGAAGAGGTCTCTCCAATCGAGGACTTCACAGGGTCGTTGGCCCTGGAGCTCACCGAACACCGTTTCGAGGAGCCGACACTCACCATCGAGGAAGCCAAGGAGCGCGATAGCAACTATTCGCGTCCGCTGTTCGTCACCGCCCGGTTCATGAACCGGCAGACCGGCGAGATCAAAGAGCAGCAGGTCTTCTTGGGGGATTTCCCGATGATGACCCCCAATGGCACGTTCATCATCAACGGCACCGAACGGGTCGTGGTGAGCCAGTTGGTCCGTTCCCCCGGCGTCTACTTCGACCAGTCGCTCGACAAGACCTCCGACCGGGATGTGTTCGCCGCCAAGGTGATCCCCGGGCGCGGGGCCTGGCTCGAGTTCGACATCGACAAGAAGGGCACCGTGGGTGTCCGGGTGGACCGCAAGCGCCGCCAGTTCGTCAGCACCTTCCTGCGGGCCCTGGACTTCGGACAGAGCGACGAGGAGATGATGGCGCTCTTCGACGGCGCAGAGTCGATCCGCGAGACGCTCGAGAAGGATCCGACGGAGGATCGTGACGAGGCTCTGCTCGACCTGTATCGCAAACTGCGTCCGGGTGAGCTGACCACGGTCGAGTCCGCCCGCGGGCTCATCAACACCCTGTTCTACAACCCGAAGCGCTATGACCTCACCCGGGTGGGCCGCTACAAGCTGAACCAGAAGTTCGGCCGCCCCACCACCGATGTGGATAACATCGAGACGTATCGCAAGAAGACGCTCGGGTTGCTGTCCCAGGACGACATCCTCGACACCATCCGTTACCTGATCGCTCTCCACGAGAGGGCCGAGGGCTACAAGACCGACGATATCGACCACTTCGGTAATCGCCGGGTGCGCACCGTCGGCGAGTTGATCCAGAACCAGATCCGGGTGGGCCTCACCCGCCTGGAGAGGGTGGTCCGGGAGCGGATGACCACGCAGGACCCGGAGGCGATCACGCCGCAGAGCCTGATCAACATCCGGCCTGTGGTGGCCTCCATCAAGGAGTTCTTTGGGACTTCGCAGCTCAGCCAGTTCATGGACCAGCCGAACCCGTTGGCCGGCCTCACTCACCGCCGTCGTCTGTCGGCGCTGGGGCCCGGCGGTCTCTCCAGGGAGAGGGCCGGGTTCGAGGTTCGCGACGTGCACTCCTCCCACTACGGGCGGATGTGCCCGATCGAGACCCCTGAGGGCCCCAACATCGGCCTGATCGGATCACTGGCCACCTATGCCAAGGTGAACCGGTTCGGGTTCATCGAGACCCCGTATCGCCGGGTGATCAAGGGCAAGGTGACCGGCCGGGTGGAGTACCTGACCGCCACCGAGGAGGAGCGGCACGTCATCGCCCAGGCGAATGCACCGCTCAACGACGACGGCTCGTTCCGCAACGACCGGGTCCTGGTGCGGCACAGCGGCGGCGACGTGGATTCCGTAGAGCCCGCCGCGGTGGACTACATGGATGTCTCGCCGAAGCAGGTGGTCTCGGTGGCCACCGCACTGATCCCGTTTCTCGAGCACGACGATGCCAACCGGGCGCTGATGGGCTCCAACATGCAGCGGCAGGCAGTGCCGTTGTTGCGTGCCCAGGCACCGCTGGTCGGCACCGGCATAGAGGCGAGGGCTGCCGCCGACTCCGGCGAGATGATCCTCGCCAAGGAGAATGGCGAGGTCGTCACCGTCACCGGTGAGGTCATCGTGGTGGCAGGAGAGAAACGCAAGACCGAGTACCCGCTGAAGAAGTTCGTTCGCTCCAACCAGGGCACCTGCATCAACCAGAAGCCGCTGGTGTCTGAGGGCGACAAGGTCAAGGTCGGAACTGTGCTGGCCGACGGCCCCTCCACCGAAGACGGCGAACTGGCGTTGGGGAAGAACCTGCTGGTGGCCTTCATGCCGTGGCAGGGCTACAACTACGAGGACGCCATCATCCTCTCGCAGCGACTCGTCAAGGACGACGTGCTCACCTCGATCCACATCGGGGAGTACGAGATCGAGGCCCGGGACACCAAACTGGGTGCGGAGGAGATCACCAGGGACATCCCCAACGTGGCCGAGGAGGTCCTCAGCGACCTCGACGACCGCGGCATCGTGCGCGTCGGCGCCGATGTCAAGCCCGGGGACTACCTGGTCGGCAAGGTCACCCCCAAGGGCGAGACCGAACTGACCCCTGAGGAGCGCCTGCTGCGTGCGATCTTCGGTGAGAAGGCCCGCGAGGTGCGGGACATGTCGCTGAAGGTGCCCCACGGCGAGGGTGGCAAGGCCATCGCCGTCAAGGTGTTCCGCCGTGAAGACGGCGACGAATTGCCGCCGGGCATGAACGAACTGGTCCGGGTCTACGTGGCCCAGCAGCGCAAGATCTCGGCCGGCGACAAACTGGCGGGGCGCCACGGCAACAAGGGCGTCATCGCCAAGATCCTCCCCGAGGAGGACATGCCGTTCCTGGAGGATGGGACCCCGGTGGACATCATCCTGTCGCCGCTGGGCGTGCCGTCCCGGATGAACCTCGGCCAGATCCTCGAGACCCACCTGGGGTGGGCAGCCGCCCAGGGCTGGGCGCCGTTCGAAGGCGACAGCCCGGCATCGGTGGGCGCCAAGGCGTGGACCAATGTGGCAACGCCGGTATTCGACGGTGCCCGTGAGGGCGAGATCGCCTCGGTGCTCCAGAACAGCCTCCCGTCGCCGGACGGGATGACCCTGGTGGACGGGCGCGGCAAGGCGACGCTGTACGACGGACTGGAGGGTGAGGCGTTCGATTCGCCGATCACCGTCGGGTACATCTACATCCTGAAACTGCTCCACCTGGTGGACGACAAGATCCATGCCAGGTCCACCGGCCCGTACTCGATGATCACGCAGCAGCCGCTGGGCGGCAAAGCCCAGTTCGGCGGCCAGCGGTTCGGCGAGATGGAGGTCTGGGCGCTGGAGGCCTACGGGGCTGCATACGCCCTGCAGGAGCTGCTGACGATCAAGTCGGACGACGTCCGGGGCCGGGTCAAGGTCTACGAGGCGATCGTCAAGGGGGAGAACATCCCCGAGCCGGGGATTCCCGAATCGTTCAAGGTGCTCATCAAGGAGATGCAGAGTCTCTGCCTGAATGTCGAGATGCTCTCGGCGGGTGAGGAGGTCGAGCTTCGCGAACTCGACGAGGACGCCTTCCGCACGGCCGAGTCGCTCGGCATCGACATCTCACGTCCCGAGCGAGGTGAAGCATGACTTTGGAGAGAGAGCACGCACCGTCGGCGGCGACGTTCTTCGATGAGCTGAAGATCGGCCTGGCAACGGGCGATCAGATTCGTGCCTGGTCCCACGGCGAGGTCAAGAAGCCGGAGACCATCAACTACCGGACCCTCAAGCCCGAGAAGGACGGCCTGTTCGACGAGCGGATCTTTGGTCCGTCGCGCGACTGGGAGTGCTACTGCGGCAAGTACAAGCGGGTCCGGTTCCGCGGCATCATCTGTGAGCGCTGCGGGGTGGAGGTCACCAGGTCCAAGGTGCGCCGGGAGCGTATGGGCCACATCGAACTGGCCGCCCCCGTCACCCACATCTGGTACTTCAAGGGCGTCCCGAGCCGGCTGGGCTATCTGCTCGACATGTCCCCGAAGGACCTCGAGAAGATCATCTACTTCGCTGCGTACGCCGTCACAGCAGTCGATCAGGAGAAGCGCCAGAAGGATCTGCCCGAACTCGAGTCGGCCGCCGAGACCGAGGTGGGGCTCGTGCATCGCGATTTCGACGATTGGCACGCCGCCCGACTGGAGCGGCTCGAATCCGAGCTGACTCAGATGGAGGAGGCGGGAGCCAAGCGGCAGGAGCTGGCCGCGGCGCGCCGCGAGGTCGACCGCGAGGTCCGTGACCGCAAGGAGCGGGCCGAGTACGAAGAGGAACTGATCCACGAGGCGCTCGACGTGTTCAGGACGATGAAGGTCAAGGACCTCATCGAGTCCGAGCAGTTGTGGCGTGAGATCCACGAGCGCTACAACGAGTACTACAGCGGCGGCATGGGTGCCGAGGCGATCAAGGATCTGCTGGGCCGCTTCGACCTCGACGCCGAAATCGAGAAGCTCCGTGAGGACTTGACCAGCAATTCGGCGCAGCGCCGCCAGCGGGCCACCAAGAGGCTCAAGGTGGTCACGCCTTTCGCCGCCAGGATCAACGATCCGCAGGCGATGATCCTGGAGGCCGTGCCGGTGATCCCGCCCGACCTGCGCCCGATGGTGCAGTTGGACGGCGGCCGGTTCGCCACCAGCGACCTCAACGACCTGTATCGCCGGGTGATCAACCGCAACAACCGCCTGAAGCGACTGTTGGATTTGGGCGCACCCGAGATCATCGTCAACAACGAGAAGCGCATGCTGCAGGAGGCCGTTGACGCACTGTTCGACAACGGCCGCCGCGGCCGTGCGGTGACCGGGCCGGGCAACCGCCCGCTCAAGTCGCTCTCGGACATGCTGAAGGGCAAGCAGGGACGGTTCCGCCAGAACCTGCTGGGCAAGCGCGTCGACTACTCGGGCCGTTCGGTCATCGTGGTCGGCCCTCAGTTGAGCCTGCATCAGTGCGGGCTGCCGACGGCCATGGCTCTGGAGTTGTTCAAGCCGTTCGTGATGAAGCGCCTCGTCGATCTCGACCTGGCTCAGAACATCAAGGCGGCCAAGCGGATGGTGGAGAGGCAGCGCCCCCAGGTGTGGGATGTGCTGACCGAGGTGATCCAGGAGCACCCGGTGCTCCTCAACCGTGCGCCCACCCTCCACAGGCTGGGCATCCAGGCCTTTGAGCCGGTCCTGGTGGAGGGCAAGGCCATCCAGATCCATCCGCTGGTGTGCGAGGCGTTCAATGCCGACTTCGATGGGGACCAGATGGCGGTCCACTTGCCGCTGTCGGCCGAAGCCCAGGCCGAGGCCAGGGTGCTGATGCTGTCCACCAACAACGTGCGTTCGCCTGCCGATGGCCGCCCGATCGTCACGCCGAGCCAGGACATGGTCATCGGCATCTACTACCTGTCGGAACGGGTGGAGGGCGCCGTCGGGGAGGGCCGTTTCTTCAGCACGATCGATGAGGCCATGATGGCCTATGAACTCGGAGAGCTGAGCCTGCACGCACCGATCAAGTTGCGGGTAGGCGCCATTGCCGGCGAAGCCAAGATGTATGTGGGCCTGCCGGAGCAGGTTCGCGTACTGACCGGGACCGATCCGGTGGACGGCAGCGCACTCCACGACACCACTCTCGGGAGGGCGCTGCTCAATCAGGCGTTCCCCGACAGTTTCCCGTACATCAACGGCCCGGTGTTCAAGGCCGACCTGCGGGTGCTGATCGAGGAGGTCATCGAGAGGTACGACAAGTTCATCGTCGAGTGGTGCCTGGACTCGATCAAGAGCCTCGGGTTCCGTTTTGCTACCAAGGCAGGCCTCACCGTCGGCCTGGAGGACGTGAAGACGCCGCCGGACAAGCCGCAGATCGTGCACGTCTACGAGGGCCAAGCCGAAGAGGTCGAGGTGTCCTATAGAAAGGGCCTCATCACCGACGACGAGCGCCGTCAGAAGCTCATCGAGATCTGGACGGAAGCCACCGAGAAGGTGAAGGATGCGATGGAGGTCACCCTTGGGGAGGACCGCTTCAATCCCATCTTCATGATGGTGAGGTCCGGGGCCAGGGGGAATGTCATGCAGGTGCGGCAGATTGCCGGCATGCGTGGCCTGGTGGCCAACCCGAAGGGTGACATCATCCCCCGTCCGATCCTGTCGAACTTCCGCGAGGGCCTGTCGGTGCTGGAGTACTTCATCTCGACGCACGGCGCCCGCAAGGGACTTGCCGACACCGCGCTGCGCACCGCCGACTCGGGTTACCTGACCCGGCGCCTGGTGGATGTCAGCCAGGAGGTCATCGTGCGTTCCGCCGACTGCGGGACCGACCGGGGTGTCGTGATCGAAGTCAGGGACGAGGCGGGCAACCCGATCCGCAACCTGCGCAACCGTATCTTCGGCCGCCGTCTGGCGGACGATGTCAAGATCGAGCGCAAGATGGTGGAGACATCCACCGGCGAGAAGTTGCGTGCCGGCACGCTGCTTCGCCGCCTCGAACTCGAGGCGATCGCGGCCGCCGAGTCGGTCGGGACGGTCCGGGTCCGCTCGGTGCTCACCTGCGACGAACGGCACGGCATCTGTGGTGCGTGTTACGGGCAGAGCCTGGCCACCGGAAAACCGGTGGAGTCCGGCGAGGCCGTGGGCATCGTGGCCGCCCAGTCGATCGGCGAGCCGGGTACTCAGCTGACGATGCGTACCTTCCACACCGGCGGCGTCGCCGGTGAGGACATCACGCACGGCCTGCCGCGTGTGGTGGAGTTGTTCGAAGCCAGGACCCCCAAGGGCAAGGCGATCCTCGCCGTGGCGGGAGGCACCGTCTCGATATCCGATGACGAGGGCGGCCGCCGCCTGGTCGTCACCGACAAGGACGAAGAGGCCGAGTACCCGCTGTCGCGGTTCTCCCGTCTCCGGGTCCGTTCCGGCGACCAGATCGAACCGGGTGCCCAGTTGACGGATGGGCCGCTGGATCCCAAGGAGGTCCTCGAGATCCAGGGTGTCCGCGCCACCCAGCAGTACCTGGTCGATCAGGTGCAGGAGGTGTACCGGAGCCAGGGCGTGGACATCCACGACAAGCACATCGAGATGATCGTGCGGCAGATGCTCCGCAAGGTGAGGATCGTCGATTCGGGCGATTCCTCCTACCTGCCCGCCGAACTGGTGGATGACCGTCAGTTCCTGGAGACCAACCGTGACCTGGTCAAGGACGGCAAGGTGCCCGCCGAGGCCCGGCCCGAACTGATGGGTATCACCAAGGCATCGCTGGCCACCGAGTCGTGGCTGTCGGCGGCCTCCTTCCAGGAGACCACCCGGGTGCTCACCGAGGCGGCCTTGCAGGGCAAGTCCGACTTCATGCGAGGCCTCAAGGAGAACGTCATCATCGGCAAGTTGATCCCGGCGGGGACCGGTGCCGACCCCTACCAGGGTATCCAGCCTTCGCTGCCGGATGCCACGGTGGTGAGCGCTCTCGGCCTGTTCGGCGAGGGAGTCGAATTGGGTACAGAGGAAGAGGCACTGCCGGCGGACCCGGCCGAGTGGCTCGCCTCCCTCGGCAGCCAGGAGACCGAGGAGTCCGGGGAAGCCACCGACGAGTAACCGCTTTCAGTAGTGACGGGAGGGGCGGGCCGCAGGGTCCGCCCCTTCTGCGTTGGGGCGAAGCCTGGGCTGCCGTCCTGAAATGCCCTCCCTCAAGTACGCAGGGAAAATTCTGAGCCGTTGAGCGCCTGGGGTCCTGTCGGAGGCCGCTTCTACACTCAACGAACGAGATGGCTGACGTCATGGTGTTCGCTGATGAATCGGGGAACTTCGACTTCTCGCGCAGTCAGGGTGCTTCGAAGTACTTCTGCATCGGCACGATCACGGTTGCCGACACCGCGGTCGGGGATCAACTCCTGAAGTTGCGGCGATCAATGGCATGGGAAGGAGTCCATCTGGATGCCGGGTTTCACGCCACAACAGATCCCCAGGCCGTCCGCGATCGTGTCTTCGGCGTGCTGGCCAATGCCGTGTCCGCGTAGACGTGACCTTGCTTGAGAAGTCGAAGGCAGAGCTGCACCTTCAGACAGAACCAGCGTTCTACAAGATCGCTTGGTATCTCCACTTCAAGTACGTCGCACCGCGAGTTGTGACGGTAGACGACCGGTTGCTAGTGGCGGCGGCCGAACTGGGCACTCGCAAGCGCCGAGGGTTGCTGCTCAATGCGCTGCAGGACGTCGTCCGGCAAGTCGCCGTCTGCAAGACCCACCAGGTTGCCTTCTGGCCCGACCAATCAGAGCCATGTCTGTGGGCTGCCGACTACTACCTCTGGGCGGTCCAACGGAAGTACGAGCGCGGCGACGACCGGTCACACCGCTTGATCGAACATGCCAGACCGAAATCGAAACAGATTGAGACATCCTCGTGTCTCAATTCGATCCCGACACTTGGAACCCGCATGGGTTGACTCCTGTGACCTGCCCGTCCTGTGGCAACTCGCACCGCTACCAGGGCGCAGACCACCACCTCGAACTGACGGACCCTGTTACTGAAGGGATTAGCGATCAGTTCTGGCACATGCCATTCCCCGACCTGGCGAAGTGGATTGGACTCAACGCCCGGCCCGGGAGCCAACGAGCCACACACGCCAAGGCCGTATATCAGTTCCGCACCGAAATGGAAGTAGCCGAGATTGGGAGGCAAACGGCCGAGGTCGGCGCGGAATCGTCCAAGCGATTGGTCAAGGCAAACTGGTTCCTGGTCGTCGCGACAGGACTTCTGTCACTCGTGGCGGCAATCGATCTGCTCATCAGATGGCTCTCGTAGACAACGACAACCGCGCAGTGAACCGGGGTCGTTCAAGAACCGCTCAATGGAGCCTATCGCCAATCCCGACCTGTCACCGCTACGCGTTTTGCGTAGCCAGGATGCGCAGTACGCATATTTGTGACAGTTGATTGTTGTCACCCAAGCGTGTATCACGTACCATAAATACGTGGAAAACGAGAGAATGACAGCCCGGAAGGGCACGAGCAGCCTCGCAGAGGTCCTGCAAGAACTTGAACTACGACAACCGGCCGTCGTAACGACGGGTGAACTTCGAGATCTACTTGCTCAAGTCGAGTCGAGCCTGTCTCCGAGGGAAGCAGCTGAGCGTCTTGTTCGCGAGGGCTGGCTTAGCCCCCTCCGAACCCGGAATGCATGGGAGTTCGTGCCCGCCGCTCGTGCCGGTCGCATTCCATCCGGAGATCCATGGATCGAACTCCGGGCCTACCTCGCGCACCATTCGGTCCCACCGGTGGCGATCGGCTTCGCATCGGCGGTATGGAAGCTCGGTTTCAGCAGCCACCCCCCATCACGAAACTCATTTGTATTCCGTCGCGGTTGGCGAAAGCCGCTTTCACTTCGAGGTCTTGCCGGGGCGCAGTTCGGGTGGCGTTTGCAGGCTCTGATGCAAGACGGCCTCCCCATCCTCCGGCCAGCCTCGATCCTTGTTGCCACAGCCCATCTCCCACGCCATCAGAGCAACTGGGGCAACGCCGATGATTGGCTGCCGGAAACGATGCGAGCAGCAACGCCTGACGAAATCGCGACTGAGGCCATCGGGCGTGGTACTGCGACTCTTGTTCGATTGAGCTACCTCGCCGAATGGTCCGGGAGGGTAGACATCACGGCGGCGCTGTCATCGATGCTTCCGGAAACCCTCCCCGTGACGTACCTCGGGCCAAGAGAAGGACCGAGCCGCTGGGTCAATGACTGGCGGATCAGAGATTCTCTCCTTCCCGAGAGATGATTACCGAGGGTTACCTGGCACGGCACCACATGGGTCGGCGAGGCATGAAGGGCCCGGCGATGCTCGATGTGGCGCAGGATTACTTGCTGGCCCATCTCGACTCGGAAGGGATTTTCGAAACGGGTGTCATCTTGAAGGGCGGGACCTCCCTCCGTAAGTTCCGGGCCGGCAACAGCGGACGATTCTCGACGGATCTTGACTTCGCTGTACCAGATGTTGACGTTGCCGATCTGCTGTTCGATCTGGTCGATGGGGCAGCATTCGAAGGCGTACATTTCAGCCTTGGAAACCGATCCGGACTGCGAGCTAACCTTCGGATCGACACCGATCTCGGCCGCCCGGAGGTCGACGCGAAGATTGAAGCTTCGGTTCGCCCAATCTGGCTCCCGACGGAGACGCTGGACCCGATCAGCCTCCCCGTGCATCGAGGCTACGAGTTTGCACTGCCGAGGATGCCCGCACCGGCGCTCGAAGAAGCGCTTGCTGAGAAGCTTGCTGCTTGGCGCCGCCGACGCAAGATGCGCGATCTCTACGACCTCTACTGGTTCGGTCAGCGCGTTCTCAACGAGCCGTTGATTCGGCGGATCCTTGTATTGAAGGTTTGGCACGATGTTGTCGATGACGGTCTTGGACAGTCGCCGTTCGATGCCCGGACCATCATTGAACCATCCGAAGTCGCGACGCTTCCACCGGAAGACATCGGCCTGCTCACTCAACCGGTCGACCCAGCGGCCTGGTTCGCCGATGTCCAGAAGCGATATGCGTTCGTCACAGAACTCGATGAGGATGAATCGACCATCGCCCTCTGCAACCCAGGTCACCGATGGAAGGTCGAGCAACTGATCGAGAATCTCTGAGCTAGTCCCGGCTGACTCGGCTCAAGGGGGACCATGAATCAATGACTGCCCAAAGGCCACAACCGATGCCGAGGATCGGTCTCAACCCCCCACAGACGAAGGCGGAATCCTCAAGGCCGGACGGTTCTCAGGGACTGTTGAGATTGATGGATTCCGGTTTACCAACCCCCCTTCTCCTCTCCCCATCTCGCTTTGACCCTTTGCGGCGCGCGCCCCTATACTCTGCCACCGTGACCTTGATCCCGAGCCCCTTCTCCTGAAGGGCTTGCTCGGCCTGCACCCAGGGCCGGGCTCTAGCCAGAGAAGGGTGGTCAACAGGGTCGGCGCTTCGAGCCCCGTCGGGGCCGGGACGCCGGCCTTCGCATGTGCAGCATGTCCTGTTCGGGGGGCCGCTGCGCCTTGACAAGACGAGAGAGACGAGGGCAAGTGCCGACCATCCAGCAGTTGGTCCGTCAGGGCCGCACGCCGAAGAAGAAGAAGGAGAAAACGCCGGGCCTCGCCGGGGCGCCACAGCGCCGCGGAGTATGCACGCGCGTCTACACCGTCACTCCGAAGAAGCCGAACTCGGCTCTTCGCAAGGTCTGCCGTGTTCGTCTCTCCTCCGGCATCGAGGTCACCGCCTACATCCCCGGCGAAGGCCACAACCTGCAGGAGCACTCGATCGTCCTCATCCGCGGCGGCCGTGTGAAGGATCTTCCCGGCATCCGTTACAAGGTCATCCGGGGCACACTCGACGCCGCCTCCGTCTCAGAGCGTCGCCAGGCCCGATCCCGCTACGGAGCCAAGAAGGAGTCCTGACGTGAGACGCGCCCCCGCCGAGATCCGTCAAATCGAGCCGGACCCAGTATTCCGCAGCCTCCTGGTGAGCCAGGTAGTCAACAAGGTGCTGTGGAAGGGCAAGAAGAGCCGGGCCCGCAAGATCGTCTACGACGCCCTCGAGATGGTCGAACGCCGCGCCGGCCAGGATCCGATCGTGGTCCTCAAGCGGGCCACCGACAACATCCGTCCCTCCCTCGAGGTGCGCAGCCGTCGTGTGGGCGGTTCGTCCTACCAGGTGCCCGTCGAGGTGCGGCCCCGCCGCTCCAACACGCTGGCGGTGCGCTGGTTGGTGGATTTCGCCCGCAAACGCCGTGAGAACACCATGGCCGAGCGTCTCGCCAACGAGATCCTCGATGCCTCCAACCGCACCGGCGCCGCCGTGAAGCGCCGTGAAGACGTCCACAAGATGGCGGAGTCCAACAAGGCCTTCGCCCACTACCGCTGGTAACGAGACCTATGAGTAGCTCCGAAGCCCTGCATCATCTGCGCCAATACCCCTTGAGCCGCACGCGGAACATCGGGATCATGGCGCACATCGACGCGGGCAAGACCACCATCACGGAGCGAATCCTCTACTACACCGGCAAGACCTACAAGATGGGTGAGGTCCACGAGGGCGCTGCGGTCATGGACTGGATGGCCCAGGAGCAGGAGCGCGGCATCACGATCACCGCCGCAGCCACCACCGCCTTCTGGAAGGACCACTGGATCAACATCATCGACACCCCCGGTCACGTCGACTTCACCGTCGAAGTCGAGAGGGCGCTGCGAATACTGGACGGTGCAGTCGCCGTCTTCGATGCAGTGGCCGGTGTCGAACCGCAGTCCGAGACGGTATGGCGGCAGGCAGATCGCTACGGAGTGCCCCGTATCGGCTTCATCAACAAGATGGACCGCATCGGGGCCGACTTCATTGCAGCGGTCGAATCCATGGTGGAGCGTCTCGGCGCCAACCCGGTCGTGCTCCAATTGCCGATCGGCGCCGAAGGCGACTTCAAAGGTGTCATCGACCTGGTCGAGATGAAGGCTCACATCTGGCCCGACGAGAGCGGGGAGCGCTGGGAGACCACCGACATCCCCGCGGAGTTCGCCGATCAAGCCGCCGAGTGGCGCGGCAAGATGCTCGAGGTGATCTCCGAAGCCGACGAGAAACTGCTCGAGAAGTACCTCGAAGACCTCGAGATCGACGTCGAAGAGATTCGCTCAGCCATCCGGGCCGGGACACTGCAGCAGATGTTCGTCCCCATCCTGATGGGCAGCGCCTTCAAGAACAAGGCAGTGCAACCGGTACTCGATGCGGTCATCTGGTATCTGCCCAGCCCGGTGGACCTTCCCGCCATCGAAGGCTTCAAGCCCGGCGCCGAGGACAAGGCACTCGTTCGCAAGGCCGACGACGCCGAACCGTTCACCGCCCTGGCGTTCAAGATCATGACCGACCCCTACGTCGGCAAACTCACCTACTTCCGGGTGTACTCCGGGCACGCCGCCAAGGGCGACACCGTGCTCAACTCCGTCACGGGCAAGAAGGAACGCATCAGCCGCCTGCTGAGGATGCACGCCAACCACCGCGAAGAGGTCGAAGACGTGTTCTCCGGCGATATCGTCGCCGCGGTCGGCCTCAAGAACACCACCACCGGCGACACCATCTGCACAGCCGGTGCCCCGATCCAGTTGGAGTCGATGGTGTTCCCGGCCCCCGTCATCTCGGTGGCCATCGAGCCGAAGACCCAGGCAGACCAGGACAAACTGGGTGATGCCCTCCACCGTCTCGCCGAAGAGGATCCGACTTTCCTGGTCCTCAGCGACGAAGAGACCGGGCAGACGATCATCTCCGGCATGGGCGAGTTGCACCTCGAAGTGCTCGTCGATCGCCTCATCCGGGAATTCAACGTGGGCGCCAACATCGGCTTCCCGCAGGTCGCCTACCGGGAGACCATCCGCCAGGCCGTCAAGCACGTCGAGGCCAGGCACGTCAAGCAGACCGGCGGCAAGGGCCAATACGCCCATGTGGTCATCGACCTGGAGCCCACAGGCCCGGGCGGTGGTTATGAATTCGTGGACGCCACCAAGGGTGGCAAGGTCCCCCGGGAGTACATCTCGTCGGTGGACGCCGGCATCGAGGGCGCACTCGCCTCGGGTGTGATGGCCGGCTACCCCCTGGTGGACGTCAGGGCGATCCTCGTCGATGGGTCGGCGCACGACGTCGACTCGTCCGAGATGGCCTTCAAGATCGCAGGTTCGATGGCGGCCCGGGAGGCCTCCAGGCGGGCCGGCGTCAAACTGCTCGAGCCGATGATGGCGGTCGAAGTCATCACCCCTGAGGACTACATGGGTGATGTCATCGGCGACCTGACGGCCCGGCGCGGAAAGATCGACAAGATGGGCCAACGGGGCAATGCCCGGGTAGTGGGCGCCCTGGTCCCCTTGTCAAAGATGTTCGGCTATGCCACCGACCTCCGCTCGCGGACTCAGGGGCGCGCCAACTACACCATGCAATTCGATTCGTACCAGCAGGTACCGGACTCCATCGCGGACGATGTCGTCGCGAAGGTCCGCGGTGAGTAGGGAGGAGAGCCCTGATGGCTAAGGAGAAGTTTGAGCGGACGAAGCCTCATTTGAATGTGGG
>CBDUUY010000028.1:0-15076 GCA_965370535.1 uncultured bacterium | reverse complement strand
CCCGGTGGCCGATGCGGCGTTGGAGATGCTCTGAGGCAGCGTGTGGAACGAATCCTTCAGCATCACAAGATGAGAGATGTGGCCTGTCACCACCCCCCGGCCGGCGAGATCTAGGCGGGGCCCGATTCGCAAGCGATGAAGGTACCGCGCATGCAGAAGTCGTATCCGTCTCCACCGTCCACTACGTCGGCTCCCCAGCCGCCGTTGAGAGTGTCGTCGCCTCCGGCACCGTTCAGCACGTCGTCACCGCCGAAGCCGCGCAGGACATTGGGGCCTCCGTCACCGGTCAGCAGATCGGCGATCGGCGAACCATCTACGTCCTCGATGTCGTGGAGGTTGTCGGTGCCGCGGCCGATGCCGATGCCCAGGGCCAGGTCGACCGCTGCACCCGTGGTGGCGTTCCGATAGTCGACCACGTCCAGAGAGGTGCCTCCCCTGAGGGTGTTGGTCCCCGGGCTGGTCAGGAAGCGGTCCCGACCGTCACCGCCGCGGGCAGTGTCCTCGCCGTAGCCGGGGGAGAGGGTGTCCCTGCCGTCGCCTCCGCTGAGGATGTCGGCACCACCGTTGCCCCGCAGGTCGTCGTTGCCGTCGTTGCCGTACAGTTTGTCGGCGCCGTGGCCGCCCTTCAGCAGGTCGTCGTCCGCACCGCCGGAAAGTACATCATCGCCGTGGCCGCCGGAGATCCTGTCGGCTCCGGCGCGGCCCTTGAGGCTGTCGTTCCCGTCGCCGCCGTTGAGGACATCATCACCAGGTCCGCCGCAAATCACATCATTGCCGCCATTGCCGTTGATGAGATCGTCGCCGCCCTTGCCGTGGATGACGTCGTCTCCCTCGGTCCCCTCCAGCACGTCGTCGCCGCCGGTGCCGGTGATGGTGATCACCTCGCCCTGACAGGTGAGGCTCAGATTCACCCATTCGGCGGCGTCGAGGGCGGCAATAGGGTTGACGATGATGCCCTCGGGGTCGCGCAACTCGAAGTGCAAGTGGGGGGCGGTGTTCTCTGCGTTGCCGCTGTCACCGACCCATCCAATCAACTGCCCGGCGGTGACCCGCACCCCGGGTTGGATGCCGGGGGCGATGCCCCAGGCCAGACCGTCGTCGGTGCCGGGTGTGTCGTTGTTGAGGTGGATGAACCACGTGGACCAACCGTCGTCGTGGTCGATGGTCAGGTTGCAGCAGCGGTCCGGGTTGGGGAAGGGATCACTGGTGTTGCTGCTCCAGTTCACGTAGCGCACGGTCCCCGTCCTGGGGGCCACCACCGGGGTCATCTTGGGGGCCATGATGTCCTGGGCGTGGTGGTAGCCGTCCGATCTGGCTGCCCAGAAGGTGTCCCAGTAGTAGGTGTAGTCGGCGCCGGCTGCGACCGGGAACAACATCGTGTAGTCGACGATCTCGCCGAAATCGTGCTCGGTCCCGTCTACTACCGGGTGAGCGCCGGCGATCGACGGCGCGGCGACTGCCGCGGCGAGGATGACGGAGAAGGCGATGTTCTTGATGCGCATGTGTGTCCGGTGCCGACTCCAATGTCATCGGCATCGGCGGGGCCATTTCTTGAATCACGCTAACCCGGGACCGGGGTTACGAATACGCCGAGGCCGTGGATCAGTCGAGGCCGTGCAGTTCGGCCGTGGCGGGGCGGCCCATCAGGCCTTCGACCATGTCGGCCGGCTTCCTGCCGTCGTAGAGCACGGCGCCGACCATGGCGGCGAGCGGCATCTCGACCCCGGCCCGGCCGGCCAGTTCCAGCACTGCCTCCGTGGTCTTGACCCCCTCGGCGACCGTGTTCATCTCGCCGACGATCTCGTCCAGGGTGCGGCCCTCGCCGAGGGCGACGCCGACGGTGCGGTTGCGGCTCTTGCTGCTGATGCAGGTCGCCACCAGGTCCCCCATGCCGGCCAGGCCGGCAAAGGTCATCGGGTTTCCCCCGAGTGTCATGCCCAGTCGGGTCAGTTCGGCCAGGCCCCTGGTGACGAGGGTGGCCATCGAGTTGTCGCCGTACCCGAGGCCGTGGGCCATCCCGGCGGCCAGGGCCACGACGTTCTTGAGGGCCCCCGCGGATTCACAGCCCACCACGTCCGGATTGGTGTACACCCGAAAGGTGGGCCCCATGAAGACACTCTGCAGTCGCTCTGCCTCCCACTCGTCCTCGATGGCGATCACCGTTGCCGTGGGTTGACCTGCGATGACCTCCTTGGCCAGGTTGGGCCCGGAAAGCACGCCCACCCGGTGCGGGGCGGCGTCGAGTTCCTCGACGATCACCTCGGTCATTCGCTTGAGCGTGCCTCTCTCGATGCCCTTGGTGAGGCTGAGGACCGGGGTACCCGACCGGATGTACGGTGCTGCGGCCTGCAGCACTTCCCGGAAACCGTGTGACGGCACCCCCATGACCAGCACGTCGGCGTTGGCCACTGCCTTCTCGAGATCGGAGGTGCATTCGAGTCCGGCGGGCAGCGCAGAGCCGGGGAGGTAATCGGGGTTCTCGCCGGTGGCCTCGATGGCCTCTGCCAGTTCGGGGCGCCGGGCCCACAAGGTTGTGGGGGTGTTGACGGCCGCCAGGGCGGCGACGGTCGTCCCCCAGGACCCTGCTCCGACGACGGCAACACGCATCGTTTGCACCTCCTCAGGGGACCACGGTACCGGGCGAGTGACCGGCCCGTCGGGCGGCGGCGACGGTCCTTGCCTTTTGCGGGTAGGTCTATGAGTCTGACCGAAGGCTCACGTGGAGGATTCCAGGTTGACCCGTCGCACGTTCGTTCTCGACACCTGCGTCCTGATCGCCGACCCGACCGCCACCCTTCACTTCGAGGAGCACCACGTCGTGCTGCCTCTCGTGGTCATCGAGGAACTCGACAGGCAGAAGACCCGCATGGATGAGGCCGGGGCGAATGCCCGCCGGGCCATCCGGCTTCTGGAGGAGCAGGGAGCATCGCTGCCCGGTGGGCTAGCCGAACCGGTGCCGCTTCCAGGCGGCGGCGATCTCCGCATCGAAGTCAACGGGTACCGGACCGACCGCCTGCCCGAGATCTTCGACCCGCAGAAGCCGGATCATCGGCTGCTGGGTGTCTGCCTCGATCTGACCGACCATGGGGCAGACCCGGTTCTGGTGACCCGTGACGCTGCTCTGCGCATCAAGGGCGCCCAGTTGGGCGTCGAAGTGGAGGACTATCGAGCGGACACTGTTGCCGTAGACGAGTCCTACTCGGGTGTGATCGAGGTATCGGTCTCCGACGAGTTCGTCGATGGCCTCTATGAACACGGCAAGGCCACGATGGAGTCCTCCGGCTTTCTGATGAATCAGTTCGTCGTCTTGAGGGCCGGCGAATCCCATTCGGCACTCGGGCAGGTGGTGGAGACCGAACCGCATCCCGTGGTGGTGCGTGTGCCCGGGGCGCGCCGCGCATTCGGCATCGAGAGCAAGAACGTCCGCCAGGCGTTCGCCCTCGAGTTGCTGATGGAGCCCAGCATCCCCGCCGTATCGCTGATGGGCCTTCCCGGGACGGGCAAGACGTTCCTGGCGCTGGCCGCCGGCCTCGAGCAGGTTCTCGAGACGGGCCGCTACCGCAAGGTGTCGGTCTACCGCCCCCTGCACGCGGTGGGACGCCAGGAGGTGGGCTACCTGCCGGGCGACCTGGCGGAGAAACTCGCTCCGTGGATGGCGGCGGTGCACGACAACCTGCTGGCGCTCTTCTCCGACCGCAAGGCGGCCCGCGATGCCCTCGACGAGTTGATCGAACGGGACCAGTTGGAGTTGGCCGCCATCACCTACCTCCGGGGCAGGTCGATCACCGGTGAGTACGTGATCATCGACGAAGCGCAGAACCTGGAACTGCCGACACTGCGGGTGATCCTCACCAGGATCGGGCCCGGCTCGAAGGTGGTCTTCTGCGGGGATTTCTCGCAGGTGGACAACCCCTATGTCTCACCGTTCGGGGGAGCGGCCGCCGTCATCGAGAAGTTGAAGGGCAGCCGCCTATTCGGCCATGTGACGTTGGAGCGCACCGTGCGCAGTCCGTTGGCCGAGTTGGCCACCACACTGCTGTAGGCCGCTGCCCGTGCGGGGTATTGGTGATCACCGGCGGGTGGCGTGGGCGCTACCGTCGTGCACGTGACCGCCCAGCAGCCACCACGACCTCCGCGCCATCCGTTGTCGAAACGGGCGGCCCGCTCTGCGCTGCGCCGGGTGGACGCCATGTTCTCGGCGAGGGGACCGGTGTTCAGGCAGTTGTCCATGTCGTGGGCGTCCAATGTCGCCGGTGACACCCTGGTGGCGATCGCACTGGCGGGAACCCTCTTCTTCGACGTGCCCACCGGCGAGGCACGCGACAAGGTTGCCCTCTATCTGGGGATCACCCTGGCACCGTTTGCGGTGATCGCCCCGGTGCTGGGCGGGTTGTTCTCCAAGTTCCCCGCCTATCGGGCAGCGATGACGCTGTCGGCCGGGCTGCGGACGATCGTCGCCGTCGTGATGATGACCGGTCTCGAGACGATCTGGCTGTTCCCCCTGGCCTTCACGATGCTGGTGCTGTCCCGCCTGTACGGCATAGCCAAGAGCAGCATGCTGCCCGTCGCCGTAGGCGAGCCGACCGCATTGGTGTCTGCCAACGCCCGCCTCGCCAGGATCGGGATCTTTGCGGGAGCGGCGGTGTTGCCCCTCGGGGCAGGTCTGGCCCAGATCGAACCGGCCCTTGCGTTGCTGTTGTCCGTCGCCTTTTTCCTGTTCTCGGCCTTCTTGAGCATGGGGCTCCCCGATCCCAAGGCGGCCGGTATGCGGACCGAGCGGGAGGAGTTCCAACCGCAGCCGAGAGTGGCCATCCGTTCGCTGAGGATCTCCCGCCTGGCGACCGCCGGTGTACGGCTGATCAACGGCTACCTGATCATGCTGCTGGCATTCGCTTTCAGGGAGGCCGGCCAGGGAGCCCTCGACTTCGGGGCATTGGTGGCGGCTGCCGGAGCCGGGTACGGCGCAGCGTCCTATTTGGCGCCATGGCTCGAGAAGCGGCTTCGGGAGGAGCCGATGGTGGTGGCGGCGCTGGCGCTGGAAGCCGGGTCCGCATTCCTGGCCGCCCAGGGCTTCGGCCTCCCCGCTGCTGCGGCGTTGGCCGGAGCAGCCGGCATCGCCTGGGGAACGGCCAAGTTCGGCTTCGACGGCCTGTTGCAGCGGGCCGTTCCTCCAGGAAGGCGGGGACAGGCCTTTACCCGCGCCGAGACGCTGTTCCAGTTGGCATGGGTGGTGGGGGCGATCATCCCGGTGGTCATCACGATCGACGCCGAGTTCGGGATGACCATCGCCGGGATCGCTGCATTGGCGGCGCAGACCGTGTTCGTGGCGAGCCTACTGGTGGACTCCTCAGCAGGCGGCCGGGGCGGCTAGGCGGCTTCGGAGGCGGAAGGTGCCGGCTCGACTCTGTCGATGGTCAGGGACACACCCCGGAACATGGCGGCGACCGCGGCGGCCGCAGTGGCCCTGGGAGCGAGCAGCACTGCGGCAAGACCCACAGCGAGGCCGGGTCCCAGCCCCACACGGAGCAACGGGCGGCCCCGGGAGGACCGGATGGTCAGTGCCCGGTCTCCGTTCAACAGGTCGGCTAGAGGTTCTCGAATCACGGTTGCAAAGGTTAGTGCGCACAAACCTGCTCCGACCCGGGTCCTGTCGGTCTCGCTCACGTAGGCTCGCCGATGGAGGTGTACTCGATGCGCGCACTACAGATCGTGGAGACCGGGCGGCCGCTGCAGGAGGCCGAACTGGCAGACCCGGTGCCGGGTTCAGGTGAGATCGTGGTCTCCGTGAAGGCGGCAGGGATCTGCCGATCTGATGTCAACTACCGGGCCGGTACCCGGCCGGTCTCCTCGCTTCCGCTGGTGCCGGGCCATGAGGTGGCAGGGATCGTCGAGGAGGTGGGGCCGGGCGTCGAGCAGCCGATGGAGGGCGACCGGGTCTGCCTGCACTACCTCACCTCGTGTGGCGCCTGCGATGCCTGCCGCCGTGGCGCCGAGCAGTTCTGCGAGTCGGGAATGATGATCGGTCTCGACCGTCAGGGTGGCTACGCCCAGAAGATCATGGTGCCGGCGCGCAACGCCTTCCCGGTGCCCGACACGGTTCCATTGGAGGCCGCCGCGATCATGATGTGCTCGACCTCGACCTCGTATCACGCCCTGCGCAGGGGGCGTCTTTCAGTGGGCGAGAGTGTCGCCGTGTTCGGCAGTGGCGGACTGGGGATGTCGGCCATCCAGTTGGCGGCGGTGCTGGGGGCATTCGAGGTGTTCGCCGTTGACATCAATCCGGTGAAACTCGCGGAGGCCACCTCGTGCGGGGCGATCCCGGTGCACGCCGGCGAGGGTGATCCCGTGGAACAGATCCTCGATTTCACCGGTGGCCGGGGTGTCGATGTGGCTCTGGAGATGGTGGGCCTCGCTACCACGATGAGTCAGGCGGTGGCTTCGCTGGCCCCGGGGGGCCGGGCGGTGGCGGTCGGCCTCACCCATGAGGAGTTCGGCCTGGACGCCTATCGGGATCTGGTGGGCAGGGAGGCCGAGATCATCGGGTCGGCGGACCACCTGGCATCGGAGATTCCTGTGCTCCTGGAGATGGCCCGTCGCGGGGCGATCGACCTGTCGGGTGTGATCACCCGGACCGTGCCCCTCGATCTCGACGAGGTCGAGGATGCCCTGGTCAGCCTCGAGGGATTCGGGGACGATATCCGGACCGTGATCCTGCCCTGACTCTCAGTGCGGGCGGCCGGGTACGGTATCGGCCGTGGAGATACCGGCACCCATCTACGAAGAGATGATCGAGCACGCACGTTCCGCCGGTCCCGAGGAGGCGTGCGGCCTCCTGGCGGCCGGACCCGACGGCAGGGCGGCCGTGGCCTACTGCATTGCCAATCTCGATGCCTCGCCGGTCTCATACACCCTCGACCCCGCAGGGCACATTGGGGCGCTCCACCACGCCGAGAGCAAAGGGTGGCACCTGGCGGCAGTATTCCACTCCCACCCCGCAGGGATCGCGGTGCCTTCGGCGGCCGATGTCGCCGGGGCCCTCGAACCGGAGTGGCTGCACATCGTGATAGGCATGGCCGTTCCCGGGGAGCCTTCGATGCGAGGTTTCCGGATTCAGGACGGCGTGACGACCGAGGAGCCGTTGGTGATCCTGGAGGCCGTGTGATGACCCTGGTCCGTATCCCGACGCTGCTCCGCCCCTCGGTCGGAGGGGCAGACAGGATCGAGGCAGCAGGGGCCACGGTCGGCGACGTGCTGAGGGCCATCGCCGCCGATCATCCCCACTTCGCTGAGATCGTCTTCGAGAGTGACGGCAGCCTGAAGCGCTACCTGGCCGTCTTCCTGGGTGACCGGGACGTCCGTCACATTCGGGGCCTCGAGACCCGTGTGGACGACGACACAGAGATCATCGTGCTGCCCGCCGCATCGGGGGGTGGGCGATGACACAGGACTACGAGGGTCTCGTCGTCAGCGCCAGGGAGAGGATCGTCGAGATCAGCCCCTCCGGCCTGGCTGCCCGTCTCGATGCCCCACCGGTGATCATCGACATTCGGGAACCGCATGAGATGGCGACCGGGATAGTGCCCGGTGCCGCCCTGGTGCCTCGCGGGGTCCTGGAGAAGGCGATGCCACAACTTGCACCGGACCCCACCACCGAAGTGGTCCTGTACTGCGCCGTCGGGAACCGTTCCGCTCTGGCCGCCCTGGTGCTGGGGCAGATGGGATACACCGCCGTCTCGTCGATGGCAGGGGGGATCGCCCTGTGGCGCATCGAGCAGCATCCCGTCGAGTCGCCCTCGGGAATCCCGGATCCTCAGGCTCGGTACGCCCGTCACCTGGCGCTTCCGGAGATCGGAGAGCAGGGCCAACTGCGCCTGCAGGAATCCAGGGTGCTGATCGTGGGGGCCGGCGGCCTGGGTTCGCCTGCTGCTCTGTACCTGGCCGCCGCCGGTGTGGGGACGCTGGGCATCGTCGACTACGACGTGGTGGATGTCTCCAACCTGCAGCGTCAGTTGCTGCACGACAGCACCGGCATCGGCGCCCGCAAGACCGACTCGGCGGCCGTCACCCTGGCTCGGCTGAACCCCGGGGTGGTCGTCGAGACCCACCCGGTGCGCCTCGATGCCTCCAACGTGGTGGACATCGCCAGCGGCTACGACCTCATAGTGGATGGCACCGACTCCTTCCCCGCCCGCTATCTGCTCAACGATGCGGCCATCAATCTGCAGATCCCGATGGTGCATGGTTCGGTGCTGCGCTTCGAGGGGCAGATGACGGTGATCGCTCCGTACCGGGGGCCCTGTTACCGCTGCCTGTTTGCCGTCCCTCCGCCGCCGGAACTCTCACCGTCGTGTGCCGAGGCAGGGGTGTTGGGGGCGGTGCCGGGGGTCATCGGCAGCCTGCAGGCGGTCGAGGTGGTCAAGATGCTGCTGGGCATCGGCGAACCACTGGTGGGGCGCCTGCTGGTCTACGACGGCCTGAGCGCCGAGATGAGGGTGTTCTCCACCGTCCGGGATCCCGATTGCCCCGCCTGTTCCGATCCCTCCGCGCCGCCGCCGCTGGTGGACTACGACGAGGCCTGCCGGCCGGTGGGTTGAACTCCTGAGGCCTGGGCGTCAGACCTGTTCTAGTGCGTGGCCGATGTCCAGGATCAGGTCTTCGGGATGCTCCACTCCCACAGAGATCCGCACCAGACCGTCGGTGACGCCCATGGCGTCGCACTCACTCGGGGTCGCTTCGCTGTGGGTTGTCGTCTTGGGATGCTCGGCCAGCGATTCGGTACTGCCCAGGCTGACCGCCAGCTTGATCAGCGACAGGCCGTTGAGGAACCGGAATGCCGGCTTCTCGCCGCCGGGCACTTCAAAGGAGATCATTGCCCCGGACCCCAGGCACTGCCTCTCGTAGATCTCGTGCTGGGGAGTCCCGGCTTCGAGGTGGCCCAGGTACAAGACCCGCTGCACCTTCGGATGATCCTTGAGGAAACCGGCTACCTTGATGGCCGTTTCCTGCTGGCGGTGCATCCTGATCATCAGCGTCTCCAGCGACCGCTGCAGCAGCCAGGCGGTCCATGGCGCGGCTTGGGTTCCCAGGATCGTGCGGAACTCACGGATGGGCCCGATCATTGCCTTCGAACCCACGGCCGCCCCGGCGATCAGATCGCTGTGGCCGCCGATGTACTTGGTGGCCGAATAGAGCACGATGTCGGCGCCGTGCTCGAGCGGATGGGAGAAGATCGGTCCCAGGAAGGTGTTGTCCACCGCCAGTGGCACCGGCCGCTCCTCCGTGGAGTGTTTGGCCGCAATCCGGGCACACATGGCGATGTCGATGAGTTCGTTGGTGGGGTTGCATGGGGTCTCGATGAAGATGGCACCCAGGCCGCCGTCGGCGGCGTCGATCATCCCATTGATGTCGTCCTCGGTGGCCCCGCATCCGAAGCGGAGCACTTCGATCCCGAACTGGGGCAGGATGTGGTCGATGAGATGATGGGTTCCCCCGTAGACCGGTTCGCTTGCCACCAGCACATCCCCGGGGCGCAGGTAGGTGAGCAGTGTGGTGGAGATCGCCGCCATTCCTGATTTGAACAGAGAGGCATCATCGGCCCCGTCCCACAGGGTCAGTCTGTCCTCGGCTATCTCGACGTTGGGGTTGTTGAGCCGGCTGTAGATGAGGCCCATGGCCTCACCGGGGGCGGCCTCGACCTTGCCGAGTGCCATCTCGAAGAAGTGCTTGCCCTCTTCGGCGGTCTTGAACACAAAAGTCGATGTCTGGAAGATCGGGGCCTTGGCGGCGCCCTCCGACCAGTCGGGCCGGTAGCCGTAGGACATCATGAGACTCTCGGGATGCAGGCGCTTCCCGTCGATTGCGTCCTTCCACTTGGACATGAGACCTCCTAGAACAGGTGCGGACGGACGGCGCGACTGCGCCTGGTGTCAACCCAGGCTACCGGGCCGCAGACCCGTCGCGGCCTGAGAACCTGGTGCAGAGGGTTCCTCCTCGGTGCGGGCACGGTTCTTCACCCGCCCGGCCGGGCTCTGCCCGTGTGTGCCGCAGCAGAGTTCCGAGGCGGCGCCCATACGTTCGTGGCCGGACGGAGGGCCGCCGGCGCTCTACTCCTCGTAGTACTCGGTGCCCAGATGGGTGATGAGGTCCTCTCCCATCCAGTGGCGGAGGGTGTTCTTCAGTTTCGTCAACTGGATGAACAGATCGTTCTCCGGGTACACCTCCGGGGCGGCCTGAGGGCTCTTGAAGTAGAACGAGAGCCATTCCTGGACTCCCTTCTGGCCGGCCCTTCCCGCCAGGTCCATGAACAGGGCCAGGTCGAGCACGATCGGGGCGGCCAGGATGCTGTCCTTGGCGAGGAAGTCCACCTTGATCTGCATCGGGTAGCCCATCCACCCGAAGATGTCAATGTTGTCCCACCCCTCCTTGTTGTCACCGCGGGGCGGGTAGTAGTTGATGCGGATCTTGTGGTACATCTTCCCGTAGAGCTGCGGGTAGATCTCGGGCTGCAGGATCTGATCGAGCACCCCGGCCTTGGTGATCTCCTTGCTGCGGAATGAATCGGGGTCGTCGAGGACCTCGCCGTCCCGGTTGCCGAGGATGTTGGTGCTGAACCACCCCTCCACACCGAGGAGTCGGGCCTTGAACCCGGGAGCCAGGATGGTCTTTATCAGTGTCTGCCCGGTCTTGAAGTCCTTGCCGGCGATCGGAGTGCCCGTCTGGGCTGCGAGTTCCAGCATGGCGGGGACATCGGCCGAGACGTTGGGGGCTCCGTTGGCATACGGGGTGGACGTCTTGAGGGCGGCGTAGGCGTACACCTGGCTCGGGGCGATGTTGGGGTCGCTGTTGCGAAGCGCCTTCTCGAAGGCCTCGAGGCTCTCGTGGATCTCGGAGGGAGCCCGGTAGGCCTCGGTGCTTCCGCACCAGACCATCACCAACCGGTCGCACCCGTTGTCGATGCGGAAACGCTCGATGTCGTCGATCAATTGTTCGGCGAGATCCATCGTGGATTCACCGGTCTTGACGTGGTTCACACCCTCCAGCAGTCTGACCCACTCGGGGCTGAAGACGGCCGTCATCGGCTCGATCTTCTTCAACTCGTCGCCGACCGCCTCGAGGTCCTCGGGTTTCAGGACCCCGGCCCGCTTGGCTGCCTCGTAGGCGTTGTCCGAGATGGGATCCCATCCACCGAAGACCAGATCGTCCAGAGAGGCGATGGGTGCGAAGTCGCCGATCATGGGGTTGCGGTCCTCGGTGCGCTTCCCGAGCCGGATATGGCCCATCTGGGTCAGCGAACCGATCGGGTCCGCCGCCCCGTTGCGCACCGCAATGACGCCCGCGTAGAAGGTGGTCGCCACCGCTCCCATGCCGGGGGTGAGTACACCGAGTCTGCCGGTTGCGGGGCGGATGTCATTGGGGCTCACGGGTGTCTCCTTGGGGTTAGGAAGTCTCAGGCTACCGCCGGCCCGGCCGGTGCAATTCGGCCACAGTGAGTCGGGGCCGGGCGAAGCACGATGGGACCGGTGGAACGTACGGACTCAGAATATCGGGGTTCGAGGCCGGCCGGGAAACGGTGGCACATGGCGGAGAGGGTTTCACCGGGACCCGGCGGTGCCCTTCCGCTACAAACCGACGATGTCCTCGGGCCGCATCGGTGCCCGATTCAACTCGCGGCCGGTGGCCGCTCTCACCGCAGCGACGACCGCAGCCGTCGATGAGATGGTGGGCGGTTCGCCTACCCCCTTGGCTCCGAACGGCCCCCAATGGTCGGGTTCCTCGATCAGCACCGCCTCCACCGACGGTGCATCGAGGATGGTCGGCAGCAGGTAGTCGGTGAATGTGGGGTTGCGGACCTCTCCGTCGTGCAGGATCAACTCCTCCATTGTCGCCATGCCGACCCCTTGCAGGATGCCGCCCTCCAGTTGGCCCAGCACCGATGCCGGGTTCAGAGCGCTGCCGACATCTTGAGCAGTGTCCACTTGCACCACCCGCACCAGGCCCAGGTCGGGATCGACATCCACCACCGCCCGATGGGCGGCGACCGCAAACCCTGCGTGCACATCGCCCTGGAAGGTCTCGTTGGGGACCCCGGTGGGGGGATGGTGGAAACGTACGTGTTCCGAGATCGGGCCGTCGGCCAGGACCTGCGCCAGCGTTGCGACGACCCGGCCGTCGCGCAGCACTCCTGCATCGCTGAGAGCGTCGCCTCCCACCCGCAGCAGGGCCGCATCCCGGACCCCGTTGGCCGCTTTCAGGACCGCTCCGCCGGTCATCTGGGTCTGGCGGGATGCCGAGGTCGATCCCGCCGAGCCGATCCGGTTGGTGTCTACGAACTCGATCTCGACCTGTTCGATACCGGTGGCGGTCCTGGCGATCTGCTGCAGCACCGTCACCATGCCCTGTCCGACCTCTGCCGCTGCGGTCTCGATCCTCAGGCCCCGGGGTGTCAGCACCGCCCTGGCCTCGGCGTAGTCGTCGAAGGCTTCTGAGAACGCCAGGTTCTTGAAACCCACCGCAAAGCCGATGCCGCGCCGCACCTTCGAGGCGGGACTTGTCAGGCCGGTTCCTCCCGGCAGATGACGGGGGTCGTCATCCGGTCCCTCATCGGGCAGTGGCAAGGCCGCCAGCGACCGGATCACTTCGGCGACGGGGAACGACCCCTCGATGACCTGATTGGTCGTCGGTAGCCGGTCACCAGCGTCCAGAGCGTTGTGGAGTCGCAACTCGATGGGGTCCATGCCGAGGGCCGCTGCGAGGCGATCCATCTGCGCCTCGTATGCGAAGCACACCTGCACCGCCCCGAAACCTCGCATCGCACCCGTGGGTGGGTTGTTGGTCCGGGTGGCAGTGCCGTCCACCTGCACCGATTCGCAGTGGTAGGGCCCTGCGGCGAAGTAGACGCCGTTGGCCAGCACCGCATGGCTGGTGGTCTGGAACGCCCCCCCATCGAAGATCATCCTGGCCTCGACCCTCACCAGTGTGCCGTCGGGGTCGGCTTCGTGGCGGAACCACATGCGGGCCGGGTGGCGGTGGACGTGGGCGGCAAACGACTCGGCTCGGTCGTACACCATCTTGACCGGGCGCCCGGTGTGCAGCGCCAGCATGCCGATGTGGATCTGCAAGGTCAGGTCCTCGCGGGCCCCGAACGCCCCTCCGATCCCCGACAGGTGGAGCCGTACCCTGTCGGGTGGCAGATCGAGGCTCTCGTGGACCTGCTCGTGGTCCTCGTGCAGCCACTGGGTGGCTATGTAGATGTCGAGGCCGCCTTCGCCGTCGGGGACCGCCAGGCCGGCCTCGGTGCCCAGCATCGCCTGGTCGATCATCCCGGTCTCGTAGTAACCCTCGACGGCCACCGCACCCCTGCGTTCCTGGTCGCCGTTGACCAGGTGCATGGTTCGGAACACCTCACCCCGCCGCTCCGCCTCCTCCGGGTCGGTGAGAGCATCGAGCACCTCGTAGGTCACCTCGATGGCGGCGGCCGCCCGGCGGGCGGTCTCCTCGTCGTCGGCGGCGACGATCGCCACCGGCTCACCCCAGAAGCGGGTCTCCCCATCGGCCAGCACCGGTTGGTCCTGGACCGCTTGACCACACAGCTTGCGGCCGGGCACGTCGTCCTGGGTCAGCACGGCGTGCACCCCTGATATCGCCAGTGCCGGGGCAGGGTCTATCGCAACGATGCGGGCTCGCGGGTGGGGACTGCGCACGGTGGCACCCCACAGCATGTCCTCCTCGTACAGGTCGCCGGAGAATGCGAACTCGCCCTTCACCTTGGGGATGCCGTCGGGACGGATGGGGGAGGTGCCGATGCCGCCTGCTACCCGGTGGGTGGTCTCTGTGGGGGTGAGAGTCATTTGGCGTTCTCCCCGGCCAGACCGGTGAGGGCCCTGAGGATCGCCCCGTAACCGGTGCAGCGGCAGATGTTCCCGGCCATCGCCTCCTTGATGTCATCGGTGGATGGCGACGGATCCCGGTCGAACAAGTGGGCCGCGGCGACGGCAAACCCGGGGGTGCAGTACCCGCACTGGATGGCGTGCGCATCCAGCAGCGCCTGTTGCACGGGGTGGAGGTCGTCGCCGTCCGCCAATCCTTCGACTGTGGTGACGATCGATCCATCGGTATCGACCGTCATCACCAGGCAGGCACAGACCAGTTCCCCGTCGAGGATCACCGAACACGACCCGCACTCGCCCTGTTCACAGGCGTCTTTTGTTCCTGTCAAGCCGAGGCGGTCCCTCAGTGTGGTCAGCAGGCTCTCCGGCCCCGCCGGGTCGATGGTGTGCTCTGTGCCGTTGACGGTGATGTGGATCACAGGCACCTCTCCAGCAGTCGGCCGGCCAGCACACCCGATGCATGGCGTCGGTAGGCCTCGGTGGAACGGTGATCGGTGATGGGCCTCACCTCTTCGGAGACCAGACGGGCGAACTCCTCGATGGCCGCCGGTGACGGATGGGCCTCGGCCGAGATCATCTCCTCGGCGGCGCGGGCCCGGATCGGGATGGGCCCCACCGACCCGAGGGCGATCCTGGTGGCACCGTCGGCATCGCGGACCAGGCATGCGGATGTGATCGAGATGACCATCGCATTGCGGGCACCGATCTTGGCGAACTCCTGGCGTTGCGGGATGTGCTCCGGCAACTCGACGCCGACTATCAACTCGCCGGGTTCCAGGGCGTTGCGTTTGGGCCCGGTGATGAACTCGTCGAGTGGCAGGCTGCGCCGGCCGGCGGCCTGTGACTCGGTGATGATCGAAGCCTCCACGGCGGCCAGGAAGGGCAGGCCATCCCCTGCCGGACTGGCGGTACCGAGGTTGCCGCCGATGGTCCCGGCGTTGCGGATCTGCGGCGAACCGACGGTGCGGGCCGCCTGGGCCAGTGCTCTGATCGGCCCGTTCTCCAGACGGGTCCAGGTGACCCCGGCCCCGATGAACCGGTCATCCCAGGCCGACAACTCCTCCACCCGGCGCACCGCCACGATCGATCCGGGGCGCCGGGATGAATAGGTCACCTCGACCATCAGGTCGGTGCCGCCGGCGAGCACCGTCGCCGCGGGATCGGCGGCGAGCGCATCCAGCGCCCCTGCG
>CBDUUY010000027.1:0-15121 GCA_965370535.1 uncultured bacterium | reverse complement strand
CCCCCTCCGCCACCGGCCCGGGGCCGGCGACACCTCCCCCTGAGGGGGAGGAATATTTTGGATATACCGGTTGGTGGGGTCCGGTCAATCGTCCGTCGCCAATCTGATTCCCGGATCTCCTGCCGAGTAGACGCCACTGGATCGACGGTCGGTCGGAGGCCGGGTCGGGTCATCATCCGACCGGAACGCCGCCACTGAGGCAACAGACCTACAGGCCCAGCAGGCCCTCGAGACCGACGGTCACCGGTTCGGCCGAGCCGGCCACCCCCCGTACCGCCAGCAGCACACCCGGCATGAAGGCCACCCGATCGGTTGTGTCGTGACGGATCGTCAGGACCTCCCCCTCCGATCCCAACAGCACCTCCTGATGGGCCAGCAGGCCCGGGAGGCGCACCGAATGCACCGGCACCCCGGCGGCATCGGCGCCCCTGGCCCCACGGACCAGTTCCTCCGACTCGACGGACCGGTCCTGGGGGCCTCCCGCCGACTGCATGCGGGCTGCGGTGGCCAGTGCCGTGCCGGAAGGTGCGTCCGCCTTCCGGTCGTGGTGGAGTTCTATGACCTCCGAGGCTGAGAAGTGCGGGGCCGCCATCTCGGCAAAACGCATCATCAGCACAGCACCGATCGAGAAGTTGGGCACCACCAGGCAGTTGGGAGGACCACTCCCCCATTGCTCCCGCAGCGCCGCCAGCCGCCCCCCGTCGAAACCGGAGGTGCCGACTACTGCATGCAGGCCCATCTCCCTCCAGACGTCCAGGTTCTGCATCACCACAGCGGGGGTGGTGAACTCGATGACGATATCCGACCCTGCCAGGGCGGATGGCTCGGCGGAGACGGTGACACCCTCCACCGAGGGTCCCGAGTAGCCGGGATCGAAACAGGCGGACAGTTCGAGGTCGGGGGCGTTGGCCACCGCGGCGGCCACCATCTGCCCCATCCTCCCGCCTGCTCCCGAGACGGCAACGGAGATCATGCGACGTACGGCTCCAGGTCTTCGACGGTGAAGGGGCCGACCGCGCCCAGGACCCGGGGCCCTGCGAAGACGGCCTGAGCCACTTCGTGAACGTCATCGAGGGTAACGGCTTCGATCCTGGCGACGGTCTCGTCCAGCGACAGGTGCTCGAGTCCGGTGGATTCGTGACGGCCCAGGCTGACCATACGGCTGCTGGTGTCCTCCATCGACAACGCCAGCGCACCCTCCATGTTCCCCTTGGCCCGCTGCAACTCCCGGGCGGTGATCCCGTCGGCGACCACCCCGGCCAACTCCTCGCGGATCAGGGTGAGCACATCGGTGGCCTGGCTGGGAGTGGTGCCCGCATAGATGCCGTAGGCACCGGAATCGGCGTACGGCATCCGGAACGAGTAGACCGCATACGCCAGGCCCCGCTCCTCCCTGATCTCCCTGAACAGCCGGGATGACATGCCGCTGCCCATGACATGGTTGAGGATGCCGAAAGCGAAGCGGCGCTCATCGCCGCGCTTGATGCCCTCCCCACCGAGCACCAGGTGGGCCTGCTCCGTGTCGCGGGTCTTCACACCCACCGCTGAGCCGATCACGGCGTCGCGGTACTCGTGGTCGATGGGCCCGCCGTCCCAGTCCCCAAAGTGCTCCTCGACCATGGCGACGGCCTCGGAGTGCTCGACGTGCCCTGCCACGGCCACCACGACCGAGGGGGCGTGGTAGCGGCGCCGCCAGTACCCCTCGATGACATCCCTGGTCATCGAAGTGATCGAATCCCTGGTCCCCAGCACCGGGCGGGCCAGCGCGTGGTCACTCCACAACGTCCTGGCGAACTGGTCGTGGGCGACATCGCCCGGGTCGTCCTCGTTCATGTTGATCTCTTCGAGGACGACGTTGGCCTCTGAGGCGATCTCCTCGGGGCGGAAGGCCGGGCGCCGCAGCATCTCGCCCAGCAGGCCCACCCCCATCGGGAGATCCTGGTCGCGCAGATGCGCCCAGTAACAGGTGTACTCCTTGCTGGTGAAGGCATTGGATCTCGCCCCCACCACATCGAACGCCTCGGCGATCTCGCGGGCGCTGAGAGTCTCTGAGCCCTTGAACAACAGGTGCTCGAGGAAATGCGAGCATCCGGCCTCGACGGGCGTCTCGTCGCGGCTCCCGGTGTCCACCCAGCAGCCCACCGCAACGGAACGAACGGAAGGCATGGTCTCGGTGATCACCCTCAGCCCGTTGGGCAGGGTCGTCAGGACGTGATCCATGAGCCGTTGATGATAGGGCCGTGACGAGCCATCTAGATGTCTGCGGTCATCCAGTCCCGGATCTCGCCGGCGACCAGGCCGGGCATGTCGTGGGTGATCCAGTGGCCGGCGCCCGCCACGATCCGCTCGCGGAACGGCGCATCCACGAACTCGCCGGACCCGGTGATGGCCCCAGGCACGAAGGCGATATCGCCGTCGCCGTGCAGGTAGGACACCGGGATCGCCGTCTTCGGCAACTCCAGAGGCACATCGGGGTTGAACAGATCGGGTCGGTAGTTGGCCCGGTACCACTCGGCCATCGCTGTGAAAGCACCCGGTTCGGCCCAACCCTCCCGGTAGTCGTCGATGAGACCGGCGGGTATCTGCGAGCCGGCAAATGCCCATTCGGCCAGCATGCCGTACTCCCCCGCCCCCAGCAGCGCTTCGCCCCGGCTTCCCGAGTGGAGCAGCCACACGTAGAAGGCAGCCTGCAACTGCCGGGGATCGTGCAGGGCCGCCTGCCGGAACCGCAGCGGGTGAGGGGACGACAGCACCACCGCCCTGGTGAACCGGTCGGGAGTGAATGCCCCCAGCGCCCACACCAGTGCCCCACCGATGTCGTGGCCTGCCAATCCGGCACGCTCCACCCCGAGCGCATCGAGGATCGTGTGCACGTCGCCCATCAACAACGGGAGAGCGTACGCGTCCGTCCCCTCCGGGCGGCCGGACTGCCCAAAACCGCGCTGATCGGGGACGATGATCCTGAAGCCGTCCTCCAGCAACGGGATGACCGACTGCCAGCACCGCCAGGTCTCGGGCCATCCATGCAGGAGCACCAGAGCGGGGGCCGCAGCGTCACCGGCCTCCACCACGTGAAGAGGCACCCCGCCCGATTCGATCGTGTGATGTTCCGGCATCGAGCGGACCGTACCAGCGGGGATCGGCGAACACCCACGGCGACTCGATCGTGGGATCGGTGCCGGTCCAACGGTCAGCACCTACACTCGCCCGATCCATATGAAGGCCCGATCCATACTCCCAAAGGTGCTGGCAGGGACGGCAGTGGCGCTGTACGTCCTGATGCTGGCCGCCCCGGTCCTGGCACAGCAGGAGGGCGAAGCGATCAAGGGCACCATGGAGTACATCGACGCCGGCACCCGTGATCCGGTCGAGGGCATCCTGGTGAGGATCAGCCTCGACGGGGCCGAGATAGCCACCGGCACCAGCGGCCCCGACGGTGTGTGGATCGTCGAGGTGCCGGGGCCGGGGACCTACCAGGTCGAGGTGGACCTCGACAGCATGCCAGACGGCGTCGGCCTCACCGATCCGGACCGCCGGGTACTGCCTGAGGTCGTGGTTCGTGAGGGCAAGACCAAGGTGGTCCGATTCGCCCTCGGCCCCGGTCTGACATCAACCGTCGGCACCTGGGATCGGGTGGGCGGCCTGTTCATCATCGGACTCAAGTTCGGGGCGATCATCGCCCTTGCCTCCATCGGCCTCTCCCTGGTCTTCAGCGTCACCGGCCTGGTCAACTTCGCCCACGGCGATGTGGTGACCCTGGGGGCCGTGCTGGCGTTCTTCTTCAATGCATCGTCACGGGGTCCGGAGTGGCACATCCTGCTCGCTGCGATACCCGCCATTGCCCTGGCGGCAGCCTTCGGCGGAGGCCAGGAGTTACTGATCTGGAGGCCGCTCCGCCGCAGGCAGATCAGCCTGGTGTCGATGATCGTCATCTCCATCGGGTTGTCGTTCGCAGTGCGATACCTGATCCTGGTCGCGTTCACCGGCCTTCCCCGGCCCTACACCAACTGGGTCATCCAGGACCACATAACCATCCTGGGCATCTCGACGGTCCCCAAGAACCTGGCGATCATCGGCTTCACCATCGTCGTGCTCGGGGCCGTCGGCATCTTCCTGCAGCGCACCAAATTGGGGACGGCGATGCGGGCGGTCGCCGACAACAGCGACCTCGCCGAATCGTCGGGCATCGACGTGCAGCGAGTCATCCTGGTCACCTGGGTGATCGGATCAGGCCTGGCAGCACTGGGCGGCATCATGTTCGGTATCTCCGAACAGGTGCAATGGGACATGGGCTTCAAGGTGCTGCTGCTGATCTTCGCAGCCGTCATCCTCGGTGGCCTGGGCACCGCCTTCGGCGCAATGCTCGGGGGGTTCGTCATCGGGGTCGCGGTCGAGATGAGCACGCTGTGGGTGCCCACAGAGTTCAAGACGGTGATCGCCCTCGGGATTCTCGTGCTGATGCTGCTCGTGCGGCCTCAGGGCCTGCTCGGGACCAGAGAGAGGATCGGCTGATGGACATCATCAAGATCTTCGTCGACGCCGGTAGAGCAGCGGTGGGCGTCCCGGCTGCCGCCTATGCACTGTCGGCGATCGGCCTCAACCTGCAGTTCGGGTATACCGGTCTGCTCAACTTCGGGCACGTCGCCTCGATGCTGGTTGGGGCATACGGCATGGCGATCACCGTCGATCTGGGCGGGTCGCTGTGGCTGGGCATCCCGGTCGGGATCCTGTGTGCAATCCTGCTCGGCTTGCTGATCGGGATCCCCACCCTGCGACTGCGGGCCGACTATCTGGCGATCGTGACCATCGCGGTCGCCGAGATCCTCCGCCTCGTCGTCCGCTCCTCGCTGGCCGCCCCGCTCACCAGAGGCATCTACGGGATCCAGGCTTTCGCCGACGAGTTCTTCGATCTCAACCCGATCCCCGAAGGCCTGTATGGGATCGGCCAGTTCCGCTTCGACCAACGGGGCGTGTGGGTGATGCTGACCGGGTGGGGCCTGGTGCTGCTCGCCATCGCCTTCATGCGCAAATTGACCACCAGTCCGTGGGGCAGAGTGGTCCGGGCCGTCCGCGAGGATGAGGACGCCGCCCGCAGCCTCGGCAAGAACGTGTTCGGGTACAAACTGCAGAGCCTGATGATCGGCGGTGCCATCGGTGCCCTGGCGGGGATGCTGCTCGCCATCGATCAGCAGAACGTGACACCGGACAACTACATCCCCCTGCTCACCTTCTACGCATTCACCATCGTCATCCTGGGCGGACCCGGCACCCTCTGGGGCCCGGTCCTGGGGTCGATGATCTTCTGGTTCTTGTTCGAGTTTCTCGACGGCGTCATGACCACCGCCGTCGTCGATCGATGGTTCGGTGACCTGCTGGATTCCACGGACATCGGGCCGTTCCGATTTGCCCTGTTCGGCATCGGGTTGATGTGGCTGATGGCCTTCCGGCCGCAGGGCATGTTCGGGAAACGGGAGGAGATGCTGATCGATGGCAACTGAGATCATGCAGAACATCCCAGCCGAACCCGGCGTCTCCAAGCCGGATCCGATCCTGGTGATCGAGGGACTGCGACGCACATTCGGCGGACTGACCGCCGTGGATGTCGATCGCCTCGAAATCCAGCGGGGCACGATCACCTCGCTGATCGGCCCCAACGGTTCCGGGAAGACCCCCCTGTTCAACCTGCTGACAGGGTTCGATCAGCCCCAGGAGGGTCACTGGCACCTCAACGGCGGACCCCTGGTGGGCATCTCGGCCTTCAGGGTGGCCCGCCGGGGAATGGTACGGACCTTCCAACTCACCAAGTCCCTCGCTCGCCTCACTGTGCTCGAAAACATGCTGGTGGCCGCCAAGGACCAGATCGGTGAATCCTTCTGGGGCGGACTGTTCGGCAACTGGAAGCACATAGAAGAGGCCAACGAGCGCAAGGCCATGGAGTCGCTGGAGCGCTTCAGCCTGGCCCACATGGCAGGCGAGTACGCAGGCGGACTGTCGGGAGGCCAGCGCAAATTGCTCGAGATGGCCAGGGCCCTCATGGTCGATCCGGAACTGGTCATGCTCGATGAGCCGACCGCCGGAGTGAACCCTGTGCTCACCCAGTCCCTGCTCCGCCACATCACCGGACTCAGAGACCTCGGCATGACCGTGGTGTTCATCGAGCACGACATGGATGTCATCCAGGAGATCAGCGACTGGGTGGTCTGCATGAGCCAGGGGCGGGTCATCGCCGAGGGCCCACCCGGCAGCGTCGCCCGCAACCCTGAGGTCATCGACGCCTACCTCGGCACACACCATGGGGAGATCGACTGATGAACGACCGGGCTCACCCTCCCCTGCTGATCGCCGAGAACCTCGTCGCCGGCTATCTGCCGGGTGTGGACATCCTCAACGGGATCGATCTGGCCCTGGGTGATGGTGAACTGGTCGGGATCATCGGGCCCAACGGTGCCGGCAAATCCACCCTCATCAAGGCCATGTTCGGGCTCGTAGACGTCCGGGATGGCCTGGTGACACTCCGCGGCGAGGACATCACCGACATGGCAGCCCATCAGTTGGTCGCCCTCGGGGTCGGGTATGTGCCGCAGTTGGCGAACGTCTTCCAGACCCTCACCGTGGAGGAGAACCTCCGCATGGGCCTCTACCTGCGCCCTGAGGCCTGGGACGAAAGGTACGCAGAGATCACCGATCTGTTCCCGCTGCTCGCCGAGCGCCGCGATCAGCGGGCCGGCCTGCTGTCGGGTGGCGAACGCCAGATGCTGGCCATGGGGAGGGCCCTGATGATGGACCCGACGGTGCTGCTGCTGGACGAGCCTTCGGCCGGCCTCTCCCCCGCCAACCAGGACATGGTCTTCCAGACCGTGCGCCGCGTCGCCGACTACGGCGTATCGACCGTGATGGTCGAGCAGAACGCCCGCCGCTGCCTGCTCATCAGCGACCGGGGCTACGTCATGGACCAGGGTCGCAACGCATACACCGGCACAGGTGACGAACTGCTCCACGACTCCAAGGTCATCGACCTCTACCTGGGCACGCTGGGCCGCGCCGAGTAGCCGCAACACGCGAGAGGGGCCCGGAAGACCCGGGCCCCTCATCACTCGTTCTCGATTGTGATCCCGGCTACGGGACGTCAACCGTCTCGTCGGTGTTGGGTGTGCCGGTGGCGTCGTACGTGAACTTGTCGTACGAGCCCGCACCGGGCTCGCCCGCATCCACGAAGTCCAGCGGACCGCTGGCGCCGTCGTAGTCGATGTCCTTGCCTTCCAAGATGAGGGCATGGCATGTCTCGTACGACGAGCACTTCTCACCACCGCGGGTGACGTCGTTGAACGCAGCCGCGATGTCCTTCGGGTCCGTCGAACCGGCGCTCTCGGCGGCCAGCACGGTCGCCATGAAGCAGTCGTAGGAATGCGACGAGAAGATCGTCGGCGTCCCAGGTGCGAATGCCTCGAACCGGTCGGGGAAGGTCGCCTCACCGCTCGGCGGTGCCAGTGAGGGATAGGTCCCCTTCACACCGTCGAGCACGGCAGGATTGGCCGGATCGACGTCGGCGGCCGTGACGGTGTCCTTGAACCCGTCGGCGACGTAGACCGACAAATCGGCCGGGCCGGCACCGGCCTCGATCAGCGCCTGCATGAAGGCAGCGCCCTCGGCAAACGTGATGATCGAGACGGCATCCACACCCGCAGCAGCGATCCTGGCCGCCTCAGCATCGAAGCTGGTGGCGTCCTTGTCGTACTCGATGAACTCGACGACGCTCACGCCGTTCGCCTCGAGTGCATCACGGATCGCCTCGGCGAGGCCGAGACCGTACTCATCGGCACGGTAAGCGATCGCCACGCTGGTGGCGCCGTTCTCCGTGATCAGGTCGGCATGCACCTGGCCCTGGAGGTTGTCCGGAGGAGCCGTCCGGAAGTAGTAACCGCCGTCGTCGTAGGTGGTGAAGATCGCACCGGTGTTGGACGGCGAGCACATCGGTGTCTCGCTGCCGGTGATCCGGTCGATCACCGAGAGCGACACTCCGGTCGCCGCCGGGCCGATGATGGCGTCCACCTCGTCGTTCAGCAGCTGATCGACGGCGACGGTCGCCACCTGTGGATCCGTTCCGCTATCGCTCGGGATCAATCGGATGGTCGTGTCACCAACCGCCTCGATCTCGGCGACGGCCATCTCGATAGGCTTGACCAGTGCATCGAAGATGGAGGCCAGGCCCCCGGTCTGCGGCAGCACGTAGCCAATCGTCAGTTCGCCCTCGAAGCCGCCGGAAGACCCGGAGTCGTCGTCGCCGCAAGCAGCAACAACCAACCCCAGCGCCAGCACCACGGCAATCAAGCGAACCATACGGTGCTTGTTGCTCATCGTATTTCCCTTCGTGTCCCCTTATCAGAGCCAGGCCGGGTACCCCGGCCTGGAATCGGGCGACTATACCCAGATCATCCCCAGATCGCTGAATCGGCCTATTGGCTCTACCGATCGGGTCTGGGATAATGGCGGGCTATGCGCCAGCGCGATGATGCCGTACTCAACGAGATCCTGCCCCCGGATGAGCGGATCATCGAAGCCGTCGTCGCCCGCTATCAGCGGGTCGCCCCGGCCATAACCCGCTTTGCGAGGTCGCTCGCTCAGGACGATTCCCTCCTTATCCGGCTGGGATCCCACGCTGCTGCCGGACCGAATGAGATCGTCATGGACCCCGGTGTCTTCCAGGCCGCCTACGCCCGGCAGGCGCCCGTGACCCCCTCCGAGGTCGCACTCGCCTCGGCCCTCCACGAGGTGGTGCACATGGTGGCCACCGACCTCGACGAACCCCGGCCAATCCCCCGGGAGTGGTTCCCGGATCACGATGAGCCTCCGCCCGACGACCCGGTACCGTTGCTCGATGCGTTGGGCCGCGCCGGCGGCCCAGCAGCCGAAGCGATGTTCTTCGCCATCGAGGACGCCAGGCAGGAGGCCCAGAACCTGGGGGTGTACCCGGGCGCCAGGTCGGTGCTGGCAGACCTCTACCTGGCGGCCGTGCCCGCAGCGATGGGTCGGGCCCGGCCGATGGGCCAATTCGCCCTCGCTTGCTTCCTGGCCGTCGGTGGCTATCGCACAGTCGACGATCTCCAACGCCGCACCGAGCCCTCGGTGGCATCCGCCCTCGCCGACGCCGAGGAACTGCTGGCAGATGCGGCAGAGGCCGACGGGCCCTGGCCAACCGCCCGCATCGCCCTGCAACTCGTCGGCCTCGCCCGCCTCCACGGCCTGCTGAAAGAAGCGGCACCCGACGAATCCAACACCCGGCGGCAAGATCGCGAGGATCAGGAGCAGGAGGACATCAGGTCGGGGGTCGATGCCGTGCGGATCGTGAGCCCGATCCTGGCCGACGCCGACAGCCACGACCAGACCCGTAGGACCGCCCAGCAGGCCGAATCCATTGATGGCCGTCCCGACGATGCCAGCACCGCCGGGGATCCGGCCACCGAGCAGATCCTCAGGGTCAGTGAGGCCCCCGACGTCTACCTCCCGAACGGGCAGAGCGGCAAGCTGATCGTGGACCAATTCCCGACACGCTTCGAGCATTTCGCCGACCGGGGACGGCAGGCCATCGAAGACGCCGCCAGGCAGTGGTCGGTGGGACGCCACCACATCATCGGAGAGTTGTTCCCGCTGTTCGTCGCCAATCAACGCCGGGGGTTGCGCTCCGGGTACGACGCCGGTGACCTGTCACCACACGCCGCCCTGTTCCTCGGGGCAGGTCTGTATCAGCGTATGTACGAACGCCGGTCACTGCCCACCCGGAGGGCGTATTCGGTGAGCCTGCTGGTGGACGGGTCTGCCTCGATGCTGCAACCCAGGCCACTGCCGGATGGGAGGCGGGCGCCGTGGGCCCTGGCGGCCGCCACACTGGGGGCCTGGACCCTTGCCCACCTCTGCGACGACCTCCAGGTGGAATTCGAGGTGGCGATCTTCAACCGGGCGTTCTCCGCACGCGCCGACGACACCGAGAAGTCATACGTCGGCCGCCTCCATGAGACCCGGGGCGCCCTGAGGCGGTCCCGGGGCGGAGCGGCCGACCGACTGACCCGCACCATCAACCACTACGTCATCAAGGGCTTCGACCAGCGTTGGCAGGCAGCGGAGAGCGCCCTCAGCGGCCTGTTCTGGACCGCAGCCAACCCGGCCGAGGCCGCCCTCGATGCCCGCAGGAAACCCGAACAATCGCCCCCGGTCTCCATGTTCGAGAAGGCGGCCAACGTCGATGAGATGAACGTCACCCACGCGGTCGAACGCCTCGCCCGGCGCAACACCCAGGTGCGGATGCTGGTGGTGCTCGCCGACGGGATGACCCGCGGATCGGTGGAGGCGCTGGCCGCCTCTGTGGACGGCGCCGAGGTGGGCGGCACCACCGTGCTGGGCATCGGCATCGGCGACGACACCGTGCAGGCCGCCTACTCCCGCTCCCAGATCGTCGAGCAACCCGACGAGTTGACCAAGGCGATGGTGGACGGGGTGCGCTCGGCGCTCCGCAAGAGCATCGTGCTGGCCGGCGGTGACACCTGGTGGGCCAACCAGAGCCTGCTCTACGATGATCCGATCCCGAGGAGAGCCAATGCCTGACATCGCCCGATTCGAAGACTCGACAGGCAACGGCCGTGCCGTCGAACTAGAGGTAATCACGGTCCCGGCAGACCTGGACGACTACGACCAGCGCGTCGGCAGAATCCCCGAACCCGACCCCTACTACGTGGACCTGGGCATGCTCTACCAGTTGGCTCTCATCGAGGAGGTGCGTCGCCGCGATGTGGTGCACGCACCCATCCATGTGGCGCTGCGGGGCCAAATGGGCACAGGCAAGGACCACGACCTCGAGCAGTTTGCGGCTCTCCTGAGGATGCCCTACTACCGGATTCCGCTGACGGGCGAGGTGCGGGACATCACCCTGATCGGATCCACCAAGTTGCACGGCGACGGCAAGGGAGGCACCGAGAGCAGGTGGGAGGACGGCGACATCACCAGGGCCCTGCGGGGCCCGGCGCTGATCAACATGTCGGAGTTGAATGCGGCGGGCGCCGAGACACTGTTCGCCCTCCACGCCCTGCTGGACCGCTACCAGGCACTCGATCTGCCCACCGGCGACACGGTGCACCTGCGGGATGACACCAGGGTGTACGGCACTATGAACCCCACCGATCTGCGTGACTACGCAGGGACCCAGACGCTCAACAAGGCGTTTGCGGACCGCTGGGTGATCTGGGAGAAGCGGTTCCCAGAGATCGAGCAGATCGAGACGATGCTGCGCAGCCGTTACCCGTCGATGGGCGAACCGTTCGTGACGACCATCGCCCGCCTGGCCGTCGAGGTGAACGAGTCGTTCACCGCCGTCGACGCCAGGACCAGGGTGGGCACACCGATGAGCCTCCGCACTGTGCTCGATCGGCTCCCGACCGGTCTCTGGATGTATGCCGACGCCGACGACCCGTTGCGTCGTTCCTGGGAGTCGTTCGTGCTCAGCCACATCGACCCCTTCGATCTCGACCACTACGAGACGGTCTGGAGCGCGGTCGCCCGCCGCGGCCCCGAAGGGCCTCCCTTCGCCTGAGATCCCACACGAACGAGGCGGGCGTTCGTTCCATCAGACATCGCGCGACGCCCGGGACCGGCTCAGCCCCGGATGCCGGCCAGCCAGATGGCCTCGAGCAGGCTGTCGGCCACCGGGACGCTCTCACCCTCCAGGACCGACCTGGGCTGGGAACCGGAGTCGTAGAGCACACAGTCCACACCCACTGCTGCGGCTGCTGCGGCGTCGTCGGTGATGTCGCCGATCGTCACCAACTTGGCATCGCTCAGACGGGGATGGAGCAGGCGCAGTTGCTCCACATGGTGAGCCAGATGTTGGGCCTTGGTCTCACCGGGGGCACCGCGGTGCCCATCCACGGCGATCATCCGCTCATCGAGACCAAACGCCTGCACCGCAGGCACCAGTTGGTCGTGCCACCACATGGAGAGGATCGATTGGGTTCCTCCGGCCCGCACAACCGCATCGACGGCCTGCATCGCATCCGGGGCCAGTCCGGCCCGATCGAGGGAGGTGTGATAGGCGTGGTGGAACTCCTCGTCGATGGTGCGCCACATCGTCTCATCGACGCTCCGACCCAGCAGCGACTCGTAGAACAACGCCACCGGCCTGCGGTAGTGATCCCGGTAGGTGGCCGCATCGATCGGTCCTTCGCCGAAAAGGGCCAGCGAGGTGTTGACGGCATCGACGACGATGTGGAGATCGTCGAACAACGTCCCGTTCCAATCCCAGACGACATGGTGCACAATGCCGTGACTCTACGGCACTGCCCCCACAGCCGACTACCGTCCTATCCCCCTACCCCGAGAGCAGCATGGCACCGTACGAACTGGGCGATCCAGACCTCGACGCCCGCATCCGATCGCTGGTGGCCGACGCCGGTACCAACGGCCACCCCGAGGAACCCGATACCGACCTCGTCACCGAGATGCTGGTCACCGCCCTCAAACTGGGACGGGACGAGGCCGATCGGGGAGATCTCAAGATGATCAATGCCACTCTCAAGGAGATGCGCTACTCGTTCCTGGTCTTCTCGCCATATCGCTCCGTCCGCAAGGCGACCATCTTCGGATCGGCTCGCACCCCGGCCGACGATCCGAACTACCTCCTGGCCATCGAGTTCGCCAGGGTCCTCGCCGAGGAACGGGACTGGATGGTCATCACCGGGGCCGGCCCCGGGATCATGGAGGCCGGCAATCTCGGTGCGGGGATCGACAATTCCTTTGGCGTCAACATCCGCCTCCCGTTCGAATCGGACGCCAACCCCTACATCCACGAGAGCCGGTTGATCAACTTCAAGTACTTCTTCACCCGCAAGCTGATGTTCATGAAGGAGTCTCATGCCTTCGCGCTCTTCCCCGGCGGGTTCGGCACCCAGGACGAGACCTACGACCTGCTGACCCTGGTCCAGACCGGCAAGAGCGACCTGCACCCGATCGTGCTCATGGAGCATCGAGGCACCGGGTACTGGGACGGGTGGCTGGATTTTGTGAAGAGTGAACTGGTGGACAAGGAGATGATCTCGCCGGCCGACCTCGGCTTGTTCATGTACACCAATGACATCGGGGAAGCCGTCGAAGAGATCTGCGGCTTCTACGCCAACTACCACTCCCAGCGCTATGTCGCCGATCGCCTCATCCTTCGCCTCGTGCACAAACCGTCGGCAGAGGACGTCGAACGCCTCAACGACACATTCAGCGATCTGCTCATGAGCGGGACGATCGAAGCGGTGGAGGCCACTGCGGTCGAGAAGAGGGATCGAGATCACCCTGATCTGCCCCGACTGCGCCTGCACTTCAACCGGAGGAGTCTGGGCAGATTGCGGGCGATGATCGACGATCTGAACGCGATGGCCCCCCCGCCGGAAGAGGGCTGATCCACCCCGGGTAAACTACGGGGCTATGCGGGAAATTCTTGCCGATCTCGTGGCCGAGCAACAAGCGCTCGATCAGATGCTCCAGCGCTCACCCGACCGCGACTGGAAACGCCGCACCCGGGCCAAGGGGTGGACGGTGCACGACACCATCAGCCACCTGGCGTGGTCTGAGGACTACGCAATGCACGCCCTCCAGGACGATCGCAAACGCCTTCGGGAAGCAGCCCGATCCGGTGGCGTAGACGGGTTCAACGAGATGGGCGTCAAGGCGGGACGCGGCAAACGCCCGCAAGAGGTGATCGAATGGTGGCGGTTCAGCAGGGCCGCTGTGGTCGATTCCCTGTCCCGGCGCAAGCCGGATGAACGAATCTCCTGGTACGTGAGCGACATGTCGGCTCGCACATTCGCCACCTCCCGGCTGATGGAGACCTGGGCCCACGGCCTGGACATCAAGGCGGCGCTCGATCGTGAGGACGAGGACACCCCCCGCCTCCGGCACATTGCCTGGCTCGGATGGGCCACCCTCCCCTATGCCTTCGAACAGGCCGGCGAGGAGTACCCCGAGCCGATCCGGTTGGAGCTGAGCGGCCCTGCCTACACCCGCTGGATCTTCGGGCCCGAGTCGGACCAGGTGATCAAGGGCAGCGCCGGTGAATGGTGCCGTATCGCAGTGCGGCGGATGGCCGCAAAGGATGCGCAGAACCTCACCGCCACCGGAGAGGTGGCAGAAACCGCGCTCCGGGTCGTTCGCACCTTCCCATGATCGGCCCCCTCATCGGGATGGTCCACCTGGGCCCCCTGCCGGGTTCCCCCGGCTACACAGGTGACCTCGATGGTGTCGTGAGGGCCGCAGTCACCGATGCCATCGCTCTCTCCGGTGCAGGATTCGATGCGGTTCTGATCGAGAACTTCGGAGACGCTCCCTTCTTCCCCGACGATGTCCCGGACGCCACAGTGGCCGCCATCACCAGGGCAGCCACCGAGGTGAGCACGGCCGTGGATCTCCCGATCGGGATCAACGTCCTCCGCAACGACGCCATCGCAGCCGTCTCGATCGCCGCTGCTGTGGGTGCCGCCTTCGTACGTGTCAACGTTCTGACCGGTGAGATGACCACCGACCAGGGCCCCATCGTCGGAAAGGCGGCCGAGGTCGCCCGCCTGCGGGCCGCCCTCGGCATCGACCTCGAGGTCGCCGCCGATGTGATGGTGAAGCACGCGGTCCCTCCGCCGGGCCTGACGCTGGCATCCGCCGCCCGCGACACCTGGGAGCGGGGCGGGGCCGATGCCCTGATCGTGTCCGGGGGATCGACGGGAGATCCGACCGACCCGGCCGACCTGCGGGACCTGCGGGCTGCGGTTCCCGACGCCCCGATCCTGATCGGGTCTGGGGCCACCATCGAAACCGTGACGGCGCTGCTGGAGATCGCCGACGGGGTGATCGTCGGAACCTCACTCAAGATGGAAGGTGCCACCACCGCACCGGTCGATGCAGCCAGGGCCGCCGCCTTCGTCGCAGCAGCACGCGGTTGACGGGCAGCGAGCCTGGGCTGCCATCGCGAACTGTCACCCTTTCCCCGTTCCTGTTCTCCCCCATAGGTGATCTCTTGCGGTCGGTGCCCGGCGGATTCGTCAACCGACCAGGGCGCGGGTTGGTTGTTTCTTGTTCTCCCCCATCAGGGGATCTCTCGCGT
>CBDUUY010000026.1:0-15192 GCA_965370535.1 uncultured bacterium | reverse complement strand
ACGAACAGACCGACATCAGTCAGCCACAAACCCGATTGTTCAACACGCTCCTAGAGGCGTCACTGGGTGTCCTGAAAACGGCAGACGATTCTGGTCGGAGCACTGGAGAGACTCCGCAACCCGGGCATCAGGCCACAATGGTGTGATGCGCCACAGAAGACGATGGCTTGCGGCGACACTCGCCGGCCTCCTGCTGCTGGCCGCCGTCCCCGCCGGTGCCCAGCAATCCGATCCGGTTGTGACGATCTCCGGGGAACCGTCCGGTTGGAAGGACCGGGCGCGGCTGGTGATGGACCACGATTCGCTGGCTTCTGCGCTGCGGGACGGCGGGTACCGCTTCGCCTCCAATGCCGAGATCTACATGGCCGAAGTGGTCCCAGGGGTCGGCCAACCCGCTCTGGTGATGTACGACGCCGGCCAGGGGGCCTTCTCACAGAACTTCTGGCCGGCCTCATCCGTGAAGTTGCTGGCTGCGGTCGCCGCCCTCGAGTACATCGGCACTCTGGGATTCACCGGCGACGCCGAGATCTCGGGGCCGTGGATCGGTGATCGGACCGTACGGTCGATCTACGAATCGGCCATCGTGCGCAGCGACAACCGCTCCTACGACCTGCTGGTTCGGATCGCCGGGATCGATTTCATCAACGGGGAGTTCGTCCCCCGGAACGGCCTCGACTCCGTCACCATCGGGTCCGACCTCTCGGGCCTGTCGATTCTGGCCTCCCCCTCCTACCTCCTGACCGAGTGGGTGCCTGCTGAGGAGATCTCCATCTCTCTCCCGCCGGGTGTCAAGGTGGTTCCGGTGCGTCACACCGTGGAGAGCCGGAGGGCGTCCGGGTACTACAGGTCCAACAACATCGACCTTTTCGACCTGGCAGAGGTGGTGCGCCGGGTGATGCTGGCCGACGAGATTGCAGAAGATCACCGGTTCGGCCTGGAGGACGAGGACATCGCAGGCCTCTCCGCCGCCCTGTGCGCCGCCGAACCTGCCCACTATGAGCCGGGGGCAGTGAGGATCTACGGGGAAGACGCGGAGGTGTGCGGCAAGTCGGGATGGTGGGAGCACACCGTTGATCCTGAGGAGGAAGAGGAAGAGGAGGCGCAGCCGGCACCGCCATCCTGCACCGATGTCGCTCTGATCAGCGACCCCGACACCGGCAGGCGGGTGCTGCTGGCGGCCACCGGCGGATGTGGTGGAGCGGGCCTGGCGGGGCTGGCCGCTCCGGCCCTGGAGGCCGCCGCCGTTCTGTTCGGCACGCCACTGCAGGCCGACGCCGGGGTTCCCATCGATGCCGTGCTCACAAACGCCGACGGTTTGCTGGAGGTCTCGCTGGAGACCACGGCGCAGTGGGCGCTCGTATTCGTGGATGGTGACCGTCCGGTGGTGGCGGTCCGCCGCGGCGACCGTCTGGAGACGTCGGTGACGCTGCCCGGTGACGGCCCCCACCTGCTGGTTGTGGTCGGTGTGTCCTATGCCGCCCGAGTCGGCTACCGGGCCATCGACTTCGAAGTGAGTGCTCCATAGTGCCCCGACCGCAAACGTTTGCCGCGTTGAGAACGTCCAGTGACGCCTCTGGCTGCGTCCTCGTCCTCGACGCACGGTGAAGTGCGTTTTCGTCCGAAGTCCTTGCCGGAGACGCCTCTGCCTCGCTCTCAACATCACCAACGCTCCCGGCCGGGGCACTTGACCGTCAGAAGTGGAGTTCGATGACGTCGCGGTCACGAACCGGGTGATCCCGCCCGACCTGCTGGCCGTCGAACGATCCGGTTCCCCAGATACGGGCGTACTTGAGGCCGGCGGCGATCTCGCGATGCACCAGCAGCGCGACATCACCAACGGTCTGACCCACCCGTACCGTGAACGGGCGGCCGTCATCGGCCGGTGCACCGGGGATCTTGGTGTGGACCCGCACGATGCCGAGGCGGTCGAACAGCCACCTCCCGATCCCATCCAGGCCTTCCCCCGTCTCCGCCGAGGTGATCAGTGCCGGATAGTCCAATCCCGTCAGTTCTCCGAGGATCTCCAGTTCGTCTTCGACCTCGGTCAGCAGATCTGATTTGTTGGCCACCAGCACCGTGGGCAGGACCGTCGTGAAGGGGTCGGGCATCCGGTCGTCGTCTCCATCCGGTTCGCCGTCGGCAGGCCAGTGGGAGGTGAACACGATCTTGCGGTCGTTGAGGATCTCGTGTGCCTGGACGACCTGCTCCACACACCCGGGGCAGCTCAGGTCGATCACGAAGGCGGCGGCGTCGGCGGTCTGGATGGCGTTGCCTATCCACGGGATCGGGTGATCGGGCGAGATCGAAGGCAGATCGACCAACTGGATGGAGACATCCTCCACCTGCAGCATGCCGGGGGCAGGGAATACGGTGGCAAACGGATAGGTGCCCGTCTCGGCGTGAGACCCGGTGAGCCGGGAGTGCAGGGCGGATTTGCCTGTGTTGGGAGGCCCCACCAGGGCGATCTGGGCTGCACCTTCGGGCCGGACGACCGTGGGCGGTCCGCCCCTGGCCCCCGTCTTCTTGGCGGTGGCGAGATCCTCGGTGAGTTCTTTGATACGGGTCTTGATGTCGGCCCGCAGGTGTTCGGTCCCCTTGTGCTTGGGGATGGTCCTCAGCATGTCCTTGAGGAACGTGAGCCGGTCGTGGGGATCGGTGGACGCCTTGTAGGCCGCCTCGGCGTTCTTGTACTCGGGGGTCAGGTTGGCAGGCATATGTTGCCCCTATGTTGCCCGATTCGGCGCCGGGACGGCGGGGCTATCCGGACTGGGCGGATTCCGGGTGAGAGGCCAGGTGACGGGCCAGCAGCATCTCCCACTGCTGGTCGGTGGCGCGGCGCACCCCGGCGAGGGTCTCGGTGTCCTTCAGCAACGGGCGGAAACGACCCTGCATCTCGAAGTAGGCCTCGGGTTCGATCACTTGCTCCGGCCAATGGGTGATCGTCAACTCCAACCCGTCGCGCACCTCGTACAACGGGAACACCCTGCTATCGACCGCCGCCCGCATGGAGGCGATGGCATTGCCGGACTCCATCTTCCACCCGGGAGGGCATGCCGCGAGGATGTGGAGGAAGCGGGTTCCCTTCAGGTCCCTGGCCGTCTCGACCTTGCGGGTCAGGTCGTCGGGGAAAGCGGGGGTGGCTGTGGCCGCGTAGGGGATCCGGTGCGCCGCCATGATCTCCATGATGTTCTTCTTCGGCCTGGTCTCCGGCCGTTCGTCGGGGGTGGTGGTGGTCCAGGTCCCGACCGGCGTCGCGGACGAACGTTGGATGCCGGTGTTCATGTACGCCTCGTTGTCGTAGCAGACGTAGATGATGTCCTCGTTGCGCTCGGCCGCCCCCGACAGGGCCTGCAGGCCGATGTCGAATGTGCCGCCGTCACCCGCCCAGGCGATCACCGTGGTGTCCTTACCCTGTTGCAGCTTGGCGGCCTTGATGCCCGTCGCCGTGATGGCTGCGGTCTCGAATGCCGTGTGGAACACCGGCACCTTCAGGGCGTGGACGGGCCAGGGGCCGTCGATGATCGACCAGCAGCAGGCCGGGATCACCACCACGATGTCGTCGCCCATGGCCTTGAGGACCATACGCATTGCCAGGGCGCCCCCGCATCCCTGGCACGCCAGATTGCCCGGGTGAATCCTCTCGTCGATGGGGAGATCCCATTTCACGATGGCACCTCCTCCAGGGGTTGAGGCGGCCGGATCGGTGCATCGGGCCGGGCGGGGCCGATCGGGAGGCCCTTCACTCCGACGAATAGGCAGCGTTCCGGTTCGTCCCTGGCCATCACGTCGTCGGCCACCTCCAGCACGGTATCGACCCGGATGTCGCGGCCGCCGAGGCCCAGCACGTACCCGAACACCGGTGTGGGCTCAGCGCCCAGGGAGAGGGCAGAGCGAATCTCTGCTGCGAAGATCCCCGAATGCCCGCTGCCCATGTTGCGGTCGAGCACCGCCACCTTGCGGCCCTGCAGCAGCGAACGGATGAGGTCGAACGGGAAGGGCCGGAAGACCACCAGGCGCAGCAGGCCCGCCTTGATCCCCCGTTCCCTCAGCGTCTTGACGGCATACCGGACGTTGGAGGTCATCGCCCCGGCCGACACGAAGACGATGTCGGCGTCTTCGATCATGTAGGTGTCCACAGGCCCGTACTCGAAGCCGAGTTTCTCCCCGAACTCCTTGCCCGTCTCGACGAGCAGTTGTCCCGCCCTCTCCATTGCTTCGAAGGCCTTGTACCGGATCTCGAAGTAGTGATCCCGGTTGACCAGGCCGCCGTAGGCTCGCGGCTCGGCGGGGTCGAGTGTGTACAGCGGTTCGAAGGGGGGCAGGTACTCGTCCACCGCCGCCTGGTCGTGCACGATCAACGGCTCTGAGGTGTGGGAGAGGATGAAGGCGTCCATCGCCACCATGCCGGGCAGATAGACCTGTTCGGCCACCCGGTACAGCCAGATGATGAAGTCCTGGGCCTCCTGCACCGTCTCGGCGAACAACATCATCCAACCCACGTCACGCTGGGACAGGAAGTCGGTCTGCTCGCTCCAGATGGACCAGCCGGGGGCCATTGCCCTGCTCACATTTGTGAGCACCACCGGGGTCCTGGCCCCGACGGCCCAATGCAGCATCTCGTGCATCAGCGCCAGGCCCTGCCCTGCGGTGGCCGTGTAGGTGCGGCACCCGGCCGCCGAGGCGCCGATGACGGCCGCCATCGCCGAGTGCTCAGACTCGACGGTGATGTATCGCGCATCGAGTCGACCGTTGGCCACCAGTTCGGAAAGCAACTCCACGATGGTGGTCTGTGGGGTGATCGGGTATGCGGAGATGATCTCTGCTCGGGAGAGCATCGCTCCATAGGCTGTTGCGTGGTTGCCGGTGAGGAGGTGTCTTTCACCCACGTGCCGCCGCCTCCTCCTTGACCGTCAGGATCACATGGCCGGGGCATTCGGTGGTGCAGATGTCACAGCCCTTGCAGAACTCGTAGTCGAAGACGGGGCCATCCTCCCACTTGATGGAGGCATCGGGGCAGAAGACGAAGCAGGTGCCGCAGTGGTTGCAGTAGCCGCAGGAGTAGCAGCGTTCGATCTCGGCGAGGGCATCGGCAGGCAGCATGGTCCCCGACTCCTCGGCCAGACCGGCCGCCATCCGCTCGGCCGGGTCGAGGTGGGGTCCGTGCCGCGGTTCCTTGGTTGGGAAGGTGGCCGGGTTGACGTCATCGGGTCCGACTACCCGTTCGGACTCCTCCAGCACCCATGCCGGGATCTCGTAGCCGCCTCCGATCCGTTCGTTGATGGCATCGGCTGTACGCCTCCCCCAGGCGATCGCCTCCACCACCGTCGCGGGTCCGGTGGCGAGGTCGCCGCCGATGAAGACCCGATCCGCATTGGTCTCACCGGCCTCGCCGAAATCCAACCAGCCGTCTTCGCCTTTGAAGGAGTCGGGGAACGGCTCCAGCGAGGCCTCCTCACCGATCGCCGAGTACACCCCGTCGAAGCGGTGCTCGGTGGTCGCGCCGGTGGGTTCGGGGCGGCGGCGGCCCGATTCGTCGGGTTCGCCCAGGCTCATCTGCTCCACGGTGACCACCAGGTCTGACCCGTCCTTGCGGATCGACCTGGGCAGGGTGAGGAACTCGAACTCGACGCCCTCTTCGACTGCGAACTCGTACTCCTCGGTTATGGCGGGCATCTCGTCGGCTGTGCGCCGGTACAGCACGGTGACTTCTGCCCCCAACCGGCGCAGCATCCTGGCGACATCGATGGCGGTGTTGCCGCCTCCCACCACCGCACAGCGATCTCCCGGTGGCCGGACACAGGCATCGTGCATGTTCACCAGAAACTCCAGGCCCGGTTCCATGAGGTCCTCGCCCTCGATGCCGGCACTCCTGGAATGCCAGGCCCCGGTGGCGACGAACACGGAATCGAAGGAGCCTTCGAGGTTGGACAGCGTCAGGTCGCCTCCCAGCGTCACTCCGGTGCGGAATCGGATGCCCATCGCCGCGAGCCTGGCGATCTCCTCGTCCACGACCCGTGAGGGCAGCCGGTACTCGGGGATGCCGTAGCGGAGCATTCCGCCTGCCTCGGGCTTCGACTCGAAGACCGTCACATCGTGGCCGGAGCGCCGGAGGTAGTAGGCGGCCGATAGGCCGGCAGGGCCCGATCCGACCACGGCGACGGACGAACCGGACTCCTCTGCCGGCACCGGGTGGGGCAGGCCGGCGGTGTGGTCACCCAGGAAGCGCTCCAGGTCGCGGATCGAGACCGGTCCGTCCCGGTTGACACGATTGCAGTCCACCTCACATGTGCGGGGGCAGACCCGGCCGGTCAGGCGGGGGAAAGGGTTGCGCAGTGTGAATACGGCGAACGCCTCATCGAATCGTCCTTCGGCCAGATGGTGCAGATAGCGGGGGATGGGCACCGCCGCAGGACAGGAGGCGGAACAGGCAGACCGGCTCTCGGCGAGGATCGGCCGCATGTTGCGCCAGTCACCAGTCTTGAGCACGCCCCTGCTGGTCTGCAGCGAGACCGGGATCTCGGGGTAGTCGTCCACATGGGAGAGGTCACCCATCTGTGCCTCCCATCTGCACCCGCTCGTGTGCCTCGGCAGCGGCCGCCTTGTTCTCCTCGATTCTGACAGGGACCGTGTGCTCTATCGCCTCGAGCACCTCGTCGATCCCGACGATGCCGGTGGCGCGTACAAAGGCGCCGAGGATGGCCGTGTTGACGACCGGTTGGGAGGCACTGCCGAGGCCGTGGCGGACTGCGATCGCAGAAGCGTCCACGGTGGCCACCCGGAACTGGCCGGGGATGCCCAGGTCATCGGGGTGGTCCGGGCTGTTGACGACCACCCATCCGCCGGGTTGCAGGCCGGCCAACGGGGCCCCCGATTCCAGCAGCGTGGGGTCGAGCACGAGGATGTGGTCGGGTTCCCGTATGTCTTGACGGACGAAGAACTCGTCGCCCGGTTCGGCGATGCGGGCAAAGGCGACCACGGGGGCGCCGCGACGCTCGACTCCATAGTCCGGGTAGGACTGGACGTAGTGGCCGGCGAGGAAAGCCGCCTGGGCAATCGCCTTCGAGGCTACGACGGCCCCCTGTCCTCCCCGGCCGTGAAAGCGCAGTTCGATCATGGTTCTGGAACCATAGAACGCCATACGCCGCCGTATGGGCAGGGCCGAAAGCACCTAATCGGGAGGGACCCCTTTGGGAGACTACGGTTGCGCTCATGATTTTCGACTTCGCAAGCAGTCCGGTGGCGGTTCGGGCCGAGATCGGTGACGAGTTCCGGCGTGAATGGGGCCGCCTGGCGAGTCCTGGTCCCACATGGACGGGCGCAGAGCGGGTTGCCATCGGCGCTGCGGCCCGATCGGAAGGAGTCGGTGATCCCGGGCTTCCGGATGCGGCCGTGGAGGCTGCCCACCGGCTCTACCACCACCCGGCCTCACCGACCAGCGAATGGGTGGAAGCCGTCGCCGACACTCTCGGCATGGCGCATTACGTCGAGTTGGTCGGCGTGGTGGCCAGGTTGGCTGCGGTGGACGGTTTCCACAGGGCGCTGGGCCTGCCTCTCGAACCACTCCCCGAAGTGATAGGGGGCGATCCCACGGGAGAGATCGACGACCGCGCCACGCCCGGAGCAGCCTGGGTGCCGATGGTCGGTGGCTCGAGCATCGTCGGGGCGTTGTCGATGGTGCCTCCCGAAGCGGCGGCCCAGGAGCAACTGCACGGGCCTATGTACCTGACCTATCAGCAGATGGCCGACTTCGATTTCCGGCGTGGCCTGCACCGTTCCCAGATCGAACTGGTCGCCGCTCGCGCCTCCGCCATCAACGAGTGCTTCTACTGAGTGATGGCCCACGGGATGATGCTCCGGGCGAGCATCGAGATGATCGGAGCCGAGATCGACATGCGGGCGATCACCGACCCCTCTGTCGATTCGCTGGTGGATGGCGGGGCCCTGTTGCTGGAGTTCGTGGATGCTGTCGCTGCGGGGGACGAGGGGGTCAGAGGCCCCGCCGCCGCAGCGCTGGCGTCCGGTCTGGGGGATGCCGCCCTGGTGGATGCCGCCGGGGCCATCGGGACGTTTGCGATGATGAACCGCATCGCCGACGCCACCGGCATGCCCGTCGGCAAGGGCACGCTGCAGCAGTCTGAGGAGTTCCGGGCGCTCACCGGGGTGGATCGCTTCCACCACTCCTGAGCCCCGGCAGCGCTCCGGCTACGGTGGGAGCATGCGGGTTTCGTCACCGGCATTTGCCTACGGAAGGCCGATCCCCGTCCGGCACACGGGAGCCGGCGAGGGAATCTCGCCTGCACTGGTCATCGCCGACCTGCCGCCGGGGACCATCTCGCTGGCGATTGTGATGGAGGATCCTGATTCCGGCGGCGGCACATGGGACCACTGGGTGCTCTTCGATCTACCCCCTTTGGGCGAGATCCCGGAGGGTGCCCCCGGCCTCGGGGTCGGCGGGATCAACTCCTGGCACCGGATTGGCTACGGAGGCCCCCTTCCTCCCTTCGGCGTCCACCGCTACCTGTTCCGGGTCTTCGCCCTGGACGACACCCTGCGCCTCCCGGAGCGATCCACGAAGAAGGCCGTCCTGGGGGCCATGCGGGGCAGAGTGCTGGCCGAGGCCGTGCTGATGGGGCGCTACGGCAGGTGATCCGCGACACCTCAACGGGTCTGCCGGTGCGGGCCCCCGGGTTGGCCTATGCGGGCCGGTACGGCAGGTACGTGGGCCGCCACATCATCTGGTCGATGTCGTTCTCCACATCGACGATGGCCCCTGCGACGCCCTCGGTGATCGCCTGCTCGGCCACCGCATGAGCTACCTGGTGTGAGATATCCCGCACCTGACTGATCGGCGGATAGAGCGAACCCGTCCTCAGCATCTCGTCGTCCACGGTGGCGGCCAGGGCCCTGGCAGCAGCGTTGAACATGCCGGGTGTCACCCTGGTGACGTCGGCGACAACACATCCGAGGCCCATGCCGGGGAAGATGAACACGTTGTTCGCCTGGCCGATCCGATGGACCTCTCCTTCGTAGGTGACCGGCGAGAAGGGACTGCCGGTGGCAATCAGGGCCTTCCCTTCGGACCACGCCAGGATGTCGGCCGGCACCGCTTCGGCCTTCGAGGTGGGGTTCGACAGCGGCAATACGATCGGCCGATCGTTGGCCTCGGCCATGGCACGGATCATCGGTTCGGTGAACGTGCACGCCTGGCCGCAGACACCGATGAGGACAGACGGCCTGGTCTGCTCCACCACCACGTCGTGGGAGATCTCCTTGCCCTTCAACCCGTGCTGCTTGACGATGTCCTTGGAGACGGCCATGGCCTTCTTGCGGTCGTCCATCGGCGCCGACCTGCCTTCGAACAGCAGGCCGTGGCTGTCGGTGACCATGATCCTGGCCCCGGCCTCCTCGTCGGTGAGGCCGTCTTCGACCATCGTGGCGACCAACTGGTTGTAGATGCCGGTCCCGGCGGATCCGGCCCCGATGATGACATAGGCCTGATCGCCGAGGGACCCTCCGGTCAGGCGCATGCCGGTCATCAGGCCGGCGACCACGGTGGCTGCAGTGCCCTCGATGTCGTCGTTGAACGACGGGAGCACATCGCGGTATGTATCGAGGTTGCGGAACGAGGTGAGATTGGCGAAGTCCTCCCACTGGAGGAGAGCCTTGGGGAACACTTCCTTGACCGCGTACACGAATTCCTCGATCAAGGTCCAGTATTCGTCACCGCGGAGTCGTTTGCCGCGCCAACCCAGATAGAGCGGGTCGTCGAGCAATTCCTGGTTGTTGGTGCCGACATCGAGCGAGATCGGGATGGTCAGCGAGGGGTGGATCCCGGCCGCAGCGGTGTACAGGGCGAGTTTCCCGATGGGAATGCCCATGCCGCCGGCGCCCTGGTCGCCGATGCCCAGGATGCGTTCGTTGTCGGTGACGACGATCACCCGGGCCAGCCGGTTGCCGGCCGACCTCAGCACTCTGGCGATCGTCCCCCTGTCGTCGGGGGTGAGGTAGATGCCCCGCGGCTCACGGTGGATCCTGCTCCAGTGCCTGCATGCCTCGGCTACCACCGGCGTGTAGATCACCGGCACCACTTCTTCGAGGTTCTCGACGATGAAACGGAAGAACAGCGTCTCGTTGCGGTCGTGCAGGGCGGCGAGATAGATGTTGCGTTCGAGATCGGCCTCCTTGGCGTGGTAGGCCTCGGCGGCTCGCATCAACTGCTCTTCCATGGTGCTGGTGTGCGGCGGGAGCATGCCCCGCAGTTCCAGCGTCTCCCGCTCCTGGGGTGTGAAGGCGGTCCCCTTGTTGAGCAGCGGTTCTTCGAGCAACTGGCGGCCGCGTTCCGCGACCGGCAGGTACATCTCCCCAGTCGTCCCATCGATCGCAGCACGAAATCTCATCGCCACGCCTTTCTCGCTGTAAATCTCCATATCACGTTACGGGATGATGCTTCCGGCGAGTAGGGGCGATGGACCCATGTGACGGGGTCCCTTTGCGGGCCTTTCGGGTCAGTCCCGCTGCAGGGCGCCGAGGGCCGCCGCCAGGCGCTGATGGATATCGGTCACCAGTTCGGTGGGCCACTCCGTGGGATCGGCCCGCAGGAACGAGGTGGCATCCTCGCGATTGTCGAATCGGGCGGTCGGAATCTCGTATCGCTCGCCTTCCGCTTCGATTGCGACGCAACCTGGCTTTCCCGAGGTCTCCAGCAGCCAGCCGATGTCGTCCAGGCCGTAATCGCCCCGTATCACCACCTCCGGCACCCCGTGGTGCAGGATGCTGGCGTCACCCTCGGGGCCGGGCTTGGCGCGTTCCCTATTGCGTCTCCTGCTCTGGGCGGGGGTGACCCACACGTAGAGAATGGCCGCCCGCTTCAGCAGCTCGGGGTCCAGTTGGGAGAGGGAGTACCGGTATCCCAGCGGAGACGGCAGCGGGAGATCGGCACCCTCGGGTCCGCCCCTGGCGAATTCGATGACGATGGTGGAGCCTTCCGGTGCTCCGGTCACCGTCTCGGGCACGTCGTCGGCCACCGCTGCCGCTATTCGATCCCGGTCGCCGCTGGGGAGTGCGGCAAACGGCAGTTCAGCCCCGACCTTCGCCCGGGCCCTGTCGAACCTGTCGAGGATGGTCCCCTGTGGCGGTTCACCTCCGATGGCGGCGAAATCCTCGTTGACCAGATGGATCAGCGTGCCCCAGTCGAGTGGCTCCAGCATCGGCGAACGGTCGCCTTCGAAGAAGGCCGGGTGCCGTCCATCGGCGCGCAACTCCTGCGACAGGCGTCGCATCAAGTGCACATAGGGGTAGTCGTCCAGGTGCACCTGCGGTCCCAGGCCCAGGTCGGTCAGGGATGCAGGATCGAGGTGGTCCAGGTAGGTGCGAATCTCTGATTTGCCTGCGGCCGGCAGGGCAAGCAGCAGGAGGACGTCTAGAGCCATGCCCCCATCTTGTCACGGCCCGGTCCAGACGATGCGGTCCGGGCCTAGGCTCGCGCCGGTGAAGCGACGTATGGCGGTGCACCTGTCCCTGTGGCTGGCCGGATTGGCCGTGTTGCGCATCGCCGTGGTTCCCGCCGAGATCTGTCCGCCGGTGACCGCTTCTCAGGTGGAGACGGCAATAGCCGGGGCGGCCGATTGGATGGTGCGGGGCGTTGGCCCCGATGGACGATACGTCTACGGCTACGACCTGGAGACCGACAGGGAAGCCCTCGGCTACAACTCTGCCCGCCATGCCGGGGTGACGATGTCGCTGTTCCAGGTGTATGAGGCGACGGGAGACCTGCGATACCTGGACGCTGGAGACATCGGCCTGGCCTACATGCTCGTCCGCCTCGAGGCCGGCGACGGGTGGCTGGCCTGGGGCGAGGCCGGTCACAGCAGGGCCACCGGCGCCAACGGATTGCTACTGGCGGGCTTGGCCCTCCGCAAGCGGGCCACAGGCGACCCCGTCTACGACGACACGATGCGGGGGGTGGGAGCCTTCCTGGTGGGCCAGCAGGAACCAGGCGGGGCGGTGCTCTCCCGCCTGGATCTGGTGACCGGCGAACCGGTGTCCGGTGAGTACGGCCCATTTGCGACCGGCGAGGCCGCCTGGGGCCTGGTGCTGCTCGGGCAGGTGATACCGGGGGAGGGTTGGGCCGAGGCCGCCCTGCCGGTGATCGACTACATCGCCACCGATAGGGATCGTGCCGAGGGGTACGTCGCCCGCTTGCCGGATCACTGGGCCGCCTATGTGCTGGGGGACTTGCCTCCGGAGTATCTCGACGAGACCAGGCTGAATCTGGCTTCCCGGTTGGCCGGGTACTTCGGGATGCGGCTGCGGTTCGAGGGGTCCCGGACGGGCGAGGGCATCAACCTGTGGGTCCGTTGGTATCCGGGCCCTCCTGCCGGGGTCGGCACCGCCGGCGAGGGGATCGGGGCTCTGTACCCCCTCACGGTCTCCCAACCGGCGCTGGCAAGCCTCAGGGCCAATGTGGAGGAACGCCTGGTGTGTACCGCAGGGTTCATGGTCGAGCGTCAGGTGAGCGCTGCAGAAGCGGCCGTTTTGCCCAGCCCCGGCCTGGCCGAGGGTGCCTGGTTCTACCGGGGCTACACCCAGATGGACGGTCAGCAACATGTGCTTTCGGCTCTGCTGGCGGCACTGCCGATAGTCGCAGAGCGAGAGGAATCGAGATGAATGGGATCCTGCTCGGTATCGCCTACCTGGCTGCGGTCAACCCGCCCAGGACCCGGCTTGGGTTGCCCGAGGACGAGCGCAGGCGGGGCCGGATGACTGTGCTGGTGGTCGGGGTGCTGCTGGCGTTGGCCGGGGTGCTCGCTCTGGCCGGATGGTCCGGGCCGATTCTGGATGCGCTGGAGGTGTCGCCCGAGACGTTCCGTCTTGCCGCAGGCATCGTGATAGCGGTGGCGGCGATCATCACGCTCGTCCGACCCAGGCCTGCTGCGGAGCCGGAGGCCGGGGGACTGCTCGCCGCCGTCTGGCCGGTGGCGTACCCGCGGCTGCTGAGCGCCGAGGTGGTGGCACTCGCCCTGACCACCGGTGCCAAGGAGGGGGTGGACGCCACCCTGATCGCCGCAGGCATTGCCTTTGGGTCGGCCGTTGCCCTGGGGGTGCTGCGCCGCACCACCTTCACCGACCGGGTGCTGCTCAACCTGGGGCGCCTGGTGACGGTGCTGCTGGTCATCGTCGCCGTGTCCCTGATGGTGGACGGCATCCGGGACGTGTGACGGGGGGCACTAGATTGCTTCCTTCGGTCCCCAAGGAGGCGCTTCGATGACCACCAGAGCCCGCATCATCGGCATCGGGAGCTACCTGCCTCCACGTGTGGTCGGCAACGACGATCTGGCCGGCATGATCGACACCTCCGACGAGTGGATCACCCAGCGCACCGGGATCAAGCAGCGGCGCTGGGTGGATGCCGGAACGACCACCTCCGATCTGGCGCTGGCTGCCTCCACCGGGGCATTGGCAGATGCCGGAATCGAAGCCGGGGACCTGGACATGATCTTCCTGGCCACCCTCAGCCCCGACCATGAGTTTCCGGGGACGGCGTGCTTCCTACAGGCCAAACTCGAGGCGCCCGGCATCCCTGCGATAGATGTGCGGCAGCAGTGCACCGGGTTCGTCTATGCGATGTCGATGGCCGATCAATACATCCGCACCGGGTTCGCCGGACGGATCCTGGTGGTGGGCGCCGAGGTCCACTCCAAGGGCCTCGACATCAGCGACGAGGGGCGGGATGTGACGGTGCTGTTCGGCGATGGGGCGGGGGCGGTGGTCGTGGAGGTCACCGAGATGGCCGACCCTGCCGCCGACTCCCATCTCCTGTCAACCCATCTGCACGCCGACGGCCGGTTTGCCGAGGCATTGTGGCTGCCTGCCCCCGGCATGGCATACGACCGCTTCATGACCCACGACCAGATCGAGCAGGGGGACATCTATCCGCAGATGAACGGCAGGGCCGTGTTCGTCAACGCTGTCAAGCGTATGAGTGAGGCTGTGGCCGAGACCCTGGGCGCCAACGACGCATCGATCGACGATGTGGACCTGGTGGTGTTCCACCAGGCACACCTGCGAATAAACGAGGCGGTGGCCGAACGTTTGGAGATCCCTCCCGAGAAGGTGTTCGACACCATCGATCGTTTTGCTAACACCACGGCGGCCACCATCCCAATCGGGTTGCACGAAGCGGTGAAGACGGGACGATTGGAGCCGGGAATGCTGGTGGTGGTGGCCGCCTTCGGCAGCGGCTTCACCTGGGGGTCGCTGCTGCTGCGCTGGTAGGCGGTCCCACCCGAGGTCGGCCTACTCCTCGGGTTCCTTGCATTTGGCCGGGTTGTACTCGACGACCCTGAACGGGCCGTCGTAGTGCCACACCCATTCCTCGGTGGTCACCTCGCCGTCGAGGTCCGTGATGTGGCGGTAGACCCGGATCGACCACCCGCCACCGCCGGATTCCTTGATGCGCCCATCCTTCCTGCTCCCGTACACGCAGGGGTCGAGGTCTCTGTCGACCTCGTAGCGGGTGATCGGGCCGGTGTAGTTGAAGCGGCCCGATTTCTCGGCCTCCACCTGGATGCCGCCGTTGTCGCCGAACATCTTGACGGTGATCGAGGTGTCGGTGTGCTCGGTCCTGATCAGCACGACGTTCTCGGTGTTGTTGCGGAAGACGAGGTCGGGGGCCGGGTAGCCGAGGGTGGCCTCGATGCCCTCCGGGTAGCGGGTGAACCAGATGGTGTGGGGCATGTGGTAGACGTCCTCGAGGCCCGCGTAGAAGATCGCGTTGTACATCGTGGTGGTGAACTGGCTGGTGCCACCCCCGATGTTGATGGGGCTGTCGCAGCACTGGATGTAGCCGCTGATGATCGCCCCGGCTGCCACATAGCCCTTTGCGGCGGTGCGTTCACCGACGTGATCGTTGAGCGACCAGGTCTCGCCGGGCAAGACCATCGCACCGTCCACGGCGTCGGCGATCAACTGGATGTTGACCACCCGCGGCTGACAGCACGAGTGGAAGGTGGTGAATTCGGAGATCATCTCCTTGATACCCAACGCTTCGGCGTCTGCGGTGGAGAATCCGGCCTCGAAGCCCTCGTCGTACGCCAGTGGGCCGGTGCGGGTGATCGAGTTCACCGCTGCCGACACCTCCCCGACCAGGACCTCGAGATCCGGGGCGCGAGACGGGACGCTGGGGATGATGCT
>CBDUUY010000025.1:0-15411 GCA_965370535.1 uncultured bacterium | reverse complement strand
CACCCCATTTGCACAGATCGCATCCTGGACCTCCGAGGATGTCGCCGAGGTCGGCGAGGCATTGGTGATCTTCCAGGGTCGCATCGAGCGCGAGCGTTGGGTCGAGCAGGCCCGGGGGTTGCTCGCCGACCGCTGAGTCGGGAAGTCAAGCATCACGGGGATCCGGCCGATGAATCCCCGTGATGCCACCGGGAGCCTCTATATGTCGCCACTGATCTGGCTCGCCGCGTCGGCGGCCCTGCTCGTCGGTCTCGGTGCAGGCTGGGCGTTGGGCATCAGCCGCTGTCGTCGGACCGACGAAGGCGACTGGAAGACCCGAATCGCGGCGAGGGACAACGATCTGCAAAAGGCACAGGAGGACCTCGCAGACGTCACCTTCTCCCTCCAGGAAGCGGAGGCTCGGCTGACCACTCACCCGGGGGTGGCGACAGACGGCGGTCTCACCAACGCAGACCCTGGAGCGGCAAAGGCCGAGGCGGCACGCGAACGTGCCCGGGCTGATGCGCTCGCTCAGCGCCTCCGGACAGCCGAGGCCGATCTCGCCGACTTCGGCGACCCGCAAACGAACGCCGGACCCGGCGCCGACCCAGAACTCGTCCGCCGCATCGAGGAACTCGAAGTGGAGCTGACGGCACTCGCCTCTCACCGCTGCCCCGACCCGACCGCGCACAGCGAGGGAAAAGTCGGTGACGGCCACGGAACAGCGGCCGACCATTCTCCATCAGCCACATCCCCCGAGGGATGAGCCACAGCGGCTTCCGCTCCCGTCCTGCGCCCCCTGACGAGGGCGCCTAGCGACACGGTCCGCCCGCCGTCACGGGATCGCCGCCGGGCCCGCCGGGTCGCCGATCTACATTGCCTCACGCCATGCCGGGGAGCGGCGCCGGACTCACCGATCTGGGGGGCAACGTGCAAAACAGCGCCGATCGCCTCGACCCGATAGGGCCTGCCTCGCCCGTGATCGGGAGATGTCGCAGATTGCCCACCAAGAAGGCTCAGCCTGAAGGGGAACCGGCCCTATGCTGACGTACGTGAAACAGGGAGGACCGACACCAGAAGGGCGCCGCTCGCGCGCCGTGGCAATCCTGCTCGTCGGCATGGTCTCCCTGGTACTCGTGGTGGTCTGGGCGGTCATCCTGCGCCGGGCACCCATCGAAGAGGACCTCACGTCACGCTCGGCTGCGATCCTCGAGACGGCCGGGATCGATGCCACAGACCTGCAGTTCGACGGCCGCGACGGATCGGTCACCGTCGAGGCCCCGCTGGCCGACTCGGCAGGCATGGTCATTCGAGCCCTGGACGGCGTGCGTGCTCTCGAAGTGACGAGCGCCGCCCCGCCGGTCACCACGACCACCACCGTGCCGATCACGACGACCACCACCATCGCCACCACCACTACCACCACGATCCCCGTCCCGGAGGCCCGTTTCACCCTCACCTCCGATGCGGGGCAGATCACCCTGTCGGGCAGACTCCCCACCGCCGACGCCACAGCAGTCGTCACAGCCACCGAACAAACCTTTGGCGCCGACTGGGTGACCGATTCGATCGTCGCCGACGACCACACCACCAGTCCGGCCTGGACGGTCTGGCTTCCCGATGCGATCACCCTGCTCAGAGGGGTCGCCGATCCCGGCCTCGCCATCGATGACGACACCGTGACGCTGGCCGGTGATGTCGCCAGCGAGCAGAAGCGCAGCGCAGTGCTGGCGGGCTTCAGCGGCCTCGATCTGTGGGTCGCCGACGGCCTCAGCATCGCCCCGCCACCCGATCAGGCAACGGCCGCCGCCCTCGAGGCTTCGTTGAACGCAGCCTTCGAGGACGCCAGCATCCTCTTCGAGAGCGGCAGCAGCGTCATCGCATCCGGCGGCACATCCCAACTGGACGCCATTGCCGATCTGCTGATCTCCGTGCCGGGTGCTCGCGTCGAGGTGGCCGGGCACACGGATTCCGAGGGCCCCGCCGACGGCAATCTCATCCTGAGTGCCGAGAGGGCAGAATCGGTGGCCGCCTATCTCATCGCCAGTGGCGTGGACCCGGTCCAGTTGACTGCGGTCGGCTACGGTCAGGAACGGCCGATCGCCGACAACACCACACCGGAGGGCAGGGCCGCCAACCGTCGTATCGAATTCACCGTCGAGGGGAGCGAGTAGACATGCTTTGGCTCATCGGGCAGGTCGCCCTCTTCATCCTTATCGCGGCGTTGATCGGCTTCATCATGGGTTGGCTGCTGCGCGGCCTCTGGCCGTCCAAACGCTCGCGGGAGCGGGAGGGTGAACTGCATGTCGCCCTGGAACGGGCCGGGTCCCGGATCTCCGACCTCGAGGCCGGGCTACGCGCCAAACGGGCTGCAGTCAACGCCGCAGCCGAGCAGGAGGAAGCCGCGCTCCAGAAGGTGGAGCGACTCGAGGCGGAATTGTCCACGCTGCATTCGGGCGCCAACGCCGACACCGGCGAGATGGATCGGCTCCAGGAGGAGTTGGATGAGACCCTCGAATCGATCTCGTCGCTCCGGGTCCAGGTGGCCGAACTCCGGAGCGAAGCGGAGACCCTCGTAGCGATGCAGGCGGAACGTGACGGTGCCGGCCGGGAGGCGGCGGACCCAGTGGAGAAGAAGCCCTACTCCGACCGGGGTCAGGTGGGGCTATTCGTCGTACCCGACGCAGCAGGTACAGCCGCGGATTCCCCCGGGGAGCGATCCTCAGAGGACCCCGAGGAACCCCAGGAGTCACCAGAGCAGATGGCCGCCCGCCTCGAGGAGGTGCGCCTCGCTGCCGTCGCAGAGGTCACCGAGAGGTTCCAGATGCCGGAGGGCACCGATAGCGACGACCTCGAGAAGATCCACGGAATCGGCCCGGTGCTGCAGGAGATGCTCCGCAGCATGAACATCTTCACGTTCCGACAGATCGCCGACTTCACCGCCGACGATATCGACCTCGTCTCTGCCGCACTGGGCAGGGCGTTTCCCGACCGGATCACCCGGGACGATTGGATGAGCGGAGCCCAGATCCTCCATCAGGAGAAGTACGGAGAGGAACAGTAGGCCCGGCGGAGGTGCTCAGGTCGCTGAACACCGCCCGGGCCAGGGCGACCGGATCTCCATCCTCCCCGAGGCGGTAGGCAACTGGTCGCAGCCGCAATCTGCGCAGCGCGTCGGGTTCGACACGATCTATCGTCTCGAGCAGGTCTGCCAGGGTGTCCGTCCAGAGCCAGGCCACGGCGGCCTCCAGGGGGGCGATCCCTCCCACCGTACCTCCCGTGTCAAACGTCCCCGACCAGGGAAAACACGCCCGTGTGACTCGCCCCGACCGGCAACGTTTGCCGCGTTGATGACGTCCAGTGACGCCTCTGGCTGCGTCCTCGTCCTCGACGCAGGTTGCAGTGCGGCTTCGTCCGAAGTCCTTGCCGGAGACGCCTCTGCCTCGCCCTCGACATCACCAACGCCACCGGCCGGGGCACGCTCCGAGGCGGCCGTGGCATGATGGAGCCATGGCCGGATCGCTGATCGGGCGCCTGCTGGTGGCGGGTCCCCGTCTGATGGACCCCAACTTCTTCAGGACGGTGGTGCTGGTGTGCACACACGGCAGGGACGGCGCACTCGGCCTGATCCTCAACAGGCCCACAGACGTGCCCGTCGGCGACCACCTGCCGGGCTGGGTGGAGCAACTGGCCCGTCCGGAGGTGGTCTTCATCGGTGGCCCTGTGCAATCGGAGACGGCCGTCGGCCTGGGGCGGCGCGCATCCCGGGAGCCGGAGGGTTGGTCGGCCGTGGATGATCGGGTGGGCCTCGTCGACCTGGCAGGAGCACCGGGCACCGTCGCCGGAGATCTCGAGTGTTTGCGGGTCTTCTCGGGGTACACGGGTTGGGGCCCCGATCAACTCGAAGCCGAACTCGAGACCGGAGATTGGGTGGTTGCCTCATCCCTGCCCGACGACGGATTCGGAGAGAATCCCGAGGGACTGTGGCGACAGGTACTGCGGCGTGAGGGCGGCAGGACTGCCATCTATGCGGAGTTTCCACTAGACCCGAGCGCCAACTGACCACACCGGACATCGGTGGGCGATAGTCACAAACCGACGCCGCCACTCCCGGGCACCCGGGTGTCGTGTCGGCAGGGAGCCGTGTTTCTCTCCCGCCGTGTCACACCCGGGCTGCACACTCTGGCTGTGGGCGATGGCATGGCCACCATTCTGCACGTGGATCTCGATGCGTTCTACGCATCGGTGGAGTTGCTGCGCGACCCGTCGCTGAGGGGCAAGCCGATGGCCGTCGGCGGGGGAGTGGTGCTATCGGCGACCTATGAGGCCCGCCGCTTCGGGGTGAGGTCCGGCATGCGGCTCAAGGAGGCCAGGAGCCTGTGCCCCAACCTGATCGTGGTCCGGGGTGCCTTCGGTGACTACGTCCGGCATTCCCGGGAAGTCATGGCGATCTTCCGCCGCTTCACTCCGGCCGTCGAGCCGATCTCCATCGACGAGGCTTTCCTCGATGTCGCAGGCTCCGTCCACCTGTTCGGCCCACCGGCTGCCATCGGTGATCACATCCGCAGGGCGATCCTGCATGAGACCGGCCTGCCTGCCTCGGTGGGTGTGGCGTCCACGAAGTTCCTGGCGAAAGTGGGGAGCCGGGTAGCCAAACCCGACGGCATGATCGTGGTGAGGCCCGGCGCTGAGATCGCCTTCCTGCACCCTCTGGACGTCGACCTGCTCTGGGGGGTCGGCCCGGTCACCGGACACCGATTGGCGCGTTACGGGATCCGCACCGTCGGAGACCTGGCGGCCGTGCCTGCCGCGTCCCTGTCAACGTGGCTGGGCAAAGGGATGGGGGCACACCTGCATGCCCTGGCATGGAACCGCGATCCCCGGCCCGTCCGTCCCGGGCGCCGGGCGGGCTGGGTTGGTGCGCAGAGCACCTTTGGGAGGGATGTGACCGATCCCGAGGAACGCCGCAGGGTGCTGCTTCGCCTCGCCGAAAGGGTGGGCTCCCGGCTGCGAGCGAAGGGCAGAGCGGGCCGCACAGTCACCTCCAGAGTCCGGTTCGCCGACTTCGAGACGATCACCAGGCAGATGTCGCTCCCGGGCCCGACGGCTGCCACGTCGTCGCTGTTCAGGGTGGCCTGCCGGCTCACCGAACAAGCCGTCGCCCACGCCGGTCATGGCAGGGGATTGCGGCTGCTGGGCATCTCGGTGTCCCGTCTGGTCCGGACGCCCATTCAGCAGATGGAACTGCCCCTCGAAGGAGGTGATCTGGATGATCCCGTGGTCAGGCCCGGCAGTCCGGCCGCCCTGGCACACCGTGCGCTCGATGCCGCCGCTGATGATGCCCGGGAGAGATTCGGGAGAGATGCCGTCCACCGGGCGGCTCTGCTGGATATGCACACCGGGAAACGCCCGTTCGGGAGCCACCTTCCGGCACCGGAGGATCTCCAGCCCTCGCCTCCCGGGTCATGGGCATCTCCCGGCTACTTCTGAGAGAGGTGCGGCCGTACTTCACCGCGGTGGATTGCCAGCACCGTGTCGATCGTGTCGGCTTCGTCGGCCGTCTTGTCATCCCGGTAACCGCGGACCCGTGCAAACCGCAGGGCTACACCTCCCGGGTAGCGGTCGCTGCTCTGGACACCGTCGAAGGCCACTTCGACGACCTGCTCCGGCCGCACCTCGACCGTGTTCCGGTCCCGACCGGTCTCCAGCGTCAGGAAACGCCGAGTCTGCCAACTGAGCATCTCGTCGGTGAGTCCCTTGAAGGTCTTGCCGAGCATGACAAACCCGCCTCCGGCAGGATCCCGTGCGCCCAGATGGATGTTGCTGAGCAGGCCCCGACGGCGGCCGTAGCCCCACTCGGCCGCCAGCACCACCAGATCCAGAGTGTGAACCGGCTTCACCTTCACCCAGGCCGCTCCCCGCCGTCCCGCCTCGTAGCCGGAATCCAACGACTTCACCACCACCCCTTCGTGACCGGCGTCGATGGCCGCCTCGAAGAACGCGCCTGCTTCGGTGGGGTCTGCCGTCCGGATGCGAGGGACTATCAGTTCCGCCGGCAGCACCCCGGCCATGGCGTCGTGGCGTTCGATTGCGCTGTTGCCGGTCAGGTCGGCCCCATCCAGATGGAGCAGATCGAAGAACACCGGAGTCAGCGGCACCGAAGCTGCCGCCGCCCCGGTCCCGAACCGGCCTGCGGTCTCCTGAAACGGCCTGGGACGCCCATCGTCGTCCAGCACGATCGCCTCGCCGTCGAGGATCAGGCTCCCTGCCTCGACCACTCGCACCTGCTCGACGATCTCGGGGACCCTGTCGGTGATTTCCCGCAGATTCCGGGTGTACACCGCCACCCGGTTCCCATCGCGGTGCACCTGGATCCTGGCCCCGTCGTACTTGTACTCGACGGCAGCCGGGCCGGTCTTGTCGAGGGCTGCAGTGGGATCGGGAGCCGAACCGGCGAGCATCGGTTGCACCGGCCGGAACAAGGTCAGACGGAACTCCTGCAGGCTCTCTCTACCACCGCCGATGGCTGCCGCGGCCACCTCTCCCAGATCCCCTCCCACCATGAGCGCCCGGCGCACCTCGGCCCCGCTCACACGGGCGCAGGAAGCCACCGCATCGACGACGGCCCCCTCCAGTGCCCCCTGGCGGACCTCACCCAGCAGGAGTGCCACCAGGTAGTCCTGCTCCTTGGCTGTGGCCCGTGCCAGTAGGTCCGCGACGATCTGCCGCCGCGCCGCTTCGGACCCGGGACCCGCAGTCTCCATCGCACGATCCAACGCTTCGTCGACATCGGCGAGTGTGAGCGATCCCCCCGGGGCGGGAGCGGCTTCGATGGCCCGGATAGTGGCCCAGCCCACTCCGATGCGGCCCTGGGGAAGAGTCCCTGCCAGATAGGAAGCCGCCAGCCGGGCCTCCCCTGGATTCGCCACGGCCAGCAGGCCTGCGATCAGGTCCATCTTGGCCCGACGGGAGCGTGTGGATCCCACCGCGGCTGAGATCGTCACCACATCGTGGAGGAGCATCAGGCGATCGTACGCCGTTGTGCCCGGTTCCCCACCGGGGCACTAACGCAGGCGGGGTGGGGCCGACTCCGTATCGATGCCGTATCGAACGATCGCCTCCTCTACGGTCGATGTCTCCACCTGGCCGTCCACTGCCAGCGAGGACAGCACCGCCACCACCACATGCCGGTGGTCCACCTCGAAGAACGCCCGCAGCGCATCACGCGTGTCGCTGCGGCCGAAGCCGTCCGTGCCCAGCGAGGTGAACCGGGCCGGGACCCACCGCGCCACCTGATCGGGCACCGCAGTCATGTAGTCGGTTACGGCTACGACGGGGCCGAGACCGGCGAGTGCCCTCGACACATACGGCGCCCGCGGCTGGTGGCCGGGATGGAGGCGATTCCAACGCTCTACTTGGAGTGCCTCCTCGCGCAGCTTCTTGTACGAGGTGGCGCTCCACAATTCGGCGCCGACTCCGTAGTGCTCGGCCAGTTCGGCCTGGGCCCTCCTGGCGGCCGCATGGGCCGGCCCCGAGAAGAGGATGGCGGCCCTGATACCTGCCCCCGCGGGTGCAGGCGCCCAGCGGTAGAGGCCGGCCATGATGCCGTCCTCCACTCCGTCGGGGCGGGGCGGCATCTCGTAGTTCTCGTTGTAGATGGTCAGGTAATAGAAGACGTCCTCGCCGTCCCCGTACATCCGCTGCAAACCCTGCTCGATGATCGTGCTGGTCTCATAGGCAAAGGCTGGGTCGTACGCCTCGCACACCGGTACCGTCGAGGCGAGCACCAGGCTGTGGCCGTCCTGATGCTGGAGGCCTTCACCGGCCAGCGTGGTGCGCCCTGCGGTAGCCCCCATCAAGAAGCCGCGTGCCCTGGCATCGGCTGCCGCCCAGATCAGGTCGCCCACCCGCTGGAACCCGAACATCGAGTAGAAGGTGAAGAACGGCACCATCGGGACACCCCGATTGGCATAGGCGGTCGCCGCAGCGATCCACGAGGCCATCGAACCTGCCTCGGTGATGCCCTCCTCGAGGATCTGGCCATCCGTGGCCTCCTTGTAGGAGAGCAGCAGATGGTGGTCCACGGGTTCGTACTTCTGCCCATGGGACGCGTAGATCTGCAGTTCCTTGAACAGCGAGTCCATGCCGAACGTACGCCCCTCATCGGGGATGATCGGGACCACCCGGTGCCCGAACCCCTCGTGACGGGCCAGGTTCCTCAGCAGGCGGATGAACGCCATCGTCGTGGAGACGGCCTGGCCTCCCGAACCCGCGTCGAACTCTGCAAACGGGGAGTGATCGGGCAGGGTCAGCGGGCGGCGGATGACGGCAGGGCGCTTCGGGAGCCTGCCGTTGAGCGCCCTGCGCCGCCTGGTGAGGTAGTCGCACTCCGGTGCACCCTTCGGGGGCCGGTAGTACGGAAGGTCGGCATCACCCTCGAGTGATTCGACGGGAATCTCGTCCTGCAGGTGGAGCCGCTCTCGAAGCGCCATGAACTGCTGGCTGGTGAGTTTCTTGATCTGGTGGGTGACGTTGCGGCCTTCGACGTCCGGCCCCAGCGTCCAGCCTTTGATCGTCTTGGCCAGGATCACCGTGGGAGCGCCCTTGTGGTCGACGGCCGCCTGGTAGGCGGCGTAGACTTTCTTGTAGTCGTGGCCACCCCGCCGCAGGGACCAGATCTCGTCGTCGGTCATGTGCTCGACCATCTTGCGAAGCCTGGGATCCCGCCCGAAGAAGTGCTCCCGCACATAGGACCCATCCTCCGCCTTGTAACGCTGATACTCACCGTCCACGGCGGAATTCATACGATTCACCAGCACGCCGTCTACATCCCTGGCGAGCAGCAGATCCCAGTTCGCCCCCCACACCACCTTGATGACGTTCCACCCGGCCCCCCGGAACATCGCCTCCAATTCCTGGATGATCTTGCCGTTACCCCTGACCGGACCGTCGAGTCGTTGCAGGTTGCAGTTGACCACCCAGGTGAGGTTGTCGAGGCCCTCCCGGCCGGCCAGCGAGATCGACCCGAGAGTCTCCGGTTCGTCGGTCTCGCCGTCGCCGAGAAAGCACCAGACCCGGGAATCCGATGTGTCATCGACCCGCCGATTGTCGAGGTATTTGTTGAACCGAGCCTGATAGATCGAGCTGATCGGCCCCAGGCCCATGGAGACCGTCGGGTACTCCCAGAAGTCCGGCATCAGCCTGGGGTGCGGGTAGGAGGAAAGCCCCCCGTCGATCTCGCGTCGGAAGTGGTCGAGATCGTCCTCGTCGAGACGATGCTCCAGGAACGCCCTGGCATAGATACCGGGGGCGGCATGCCCCTGGAAGTAGACGTGGTCGCCGGGCTCGCCGTCGCTCTTGCCCCGGAAGAAATGATTGAAGCCCACCTCGTACAGCATCGCGGAAGATGCAAACGTGGAGAGGTGGCCGCCGATGCCCTCAGCCGCCGCGTTGGCCTTGACCACCATCACGGCAGCGTTCCACCTGACAAAGCGGCGGATTCGCTTCTCCAGGTACTCATCCCCCGGGAACCAGGCCTCGTGCTCGGGCGGGATGGTGTTGATGTAGGGCGTACTCACCGACGCGGGGACATCGACGTTCTGAGCCCTGGCCCGCTCGATGAGCTTCGACATGAGGAAACGAGCCCGCGTCTTGCCCTGCACATCCACCACCTGGGCGAGTGCGTCGAGCCACTCCTGGGTTTCCTCGGGATCGAGGTCGGGGAGTTGATGGACAAATCCGTCAATGATCATCGGGCACTCCGGATCGACGATTGGAGCCAGAGAGTACCGGGGTGGGAGAACCAACCGCAGGGCTCAGACGATGAGAAGCACCAGTGCCCCCAGCAACAGGAGCGCCAGCAGTCCGGCAGAGAACGCAGCGCCCAGCACCACCAGGAGGTAGATGGGGCTGATCAACCGGACGGTGCCCACAACCCCGGAGACGATCTCACGGATCTCGTCCCCGTAGCCCCCCAGGCTCTTCAGCGAACGAACCAGCGACCGAAGGCCCCCGATGCCTGAGGTCTTCACCCCGGACACCTCGGCGGCGATGCCGTCGCGGGCCTCGATGATCATCGAGCCGATCTCCTCGGAGACCAGATCCGGCAGGTCACCCATCTTCCCTACACGACGGCCGAAGCCGAGCAGAACCAGACCGGGCGCCATCATCACGATGAGCAGCGGCAGCCAGGCCAGGAAGACGCCCCACGAATCGAAGATCCATCTGCGCAGGAAGATCACCCAGATCGTCGGGGCAGCCAGCAGCGCCAGGCACCCCCAGAAACGGGTACGGGCTTGCACCCCATCGGCGAAGGCCTCCACCCTCGCCAGGGCTGCGCCCAGCCCTGTTCCCGATTCATCGGTCATGGCGGAATCATGCCATCCCCGGCAGCGAGACGGAAACCGCATCCGACCGCCCCGGGATCCCTCAACTCCCCCGAAGGCATCCGGGCCGCTGCTGGGTTCGCTACGGTTCCCCGAACGTGCAGAACATTCGCCACCTCGCCGTCGTACTCGCCTGTGCCGTCGCGTTCACCGCATGCTCCGAAGGAACCCTGGCGCCGCCTCCCACCCAGGCCCCATCGACCACGGAGCACACCGTCCCGCCGCCACCGGTCGTCACACCGCCTTCGACCACGACGACTACTCCGCCGAGGGATTGCATCCCGCTTGCAGGGACGATCCCAGGGGTGATCGACACGACCGACCCCACAGCCCTCTCGATCCTCCTGTCCGGGGCGACCTTCCCGTGCGCCGACGAGATCGTCATCGCCCCGGCCGCCGAACCGGAGGCAGCGGCTGCCGCCGCCCTGCACGCGGCCAACGTAGGAGGGCCCTTGCTGCTGGCAGGAGGCACTCTCGATTCTCTCATCCCCGAGATCGAACGACTCGACCCCCGCTCCATCACGGTGGCGGGCACCATCGATCCTGCCGACCCTGTGCTTGGCGGCCGTGAGGCCTCAGTGCTGGCCGGGGGCCTGGAGATCCGGGGCGGCATCGTCCAGGGACCGGAATCGGCCCGCCTGCTGGTCCTGGGGGATTCCGCTGCGCCGGCCTGGCCTGCGGTATGGGCTGCAGCCAGGGCGGTGGGGGACACCGCCGTGCTGGCCCACCCCGACGACCTGCGCAGCCTCGGGAGCGCAGCACTCAGGGTGATCCGCCTGTCCCCCGATGCCGACGCGACGCTGATCGGCCCCGCCGGCGAGGATACGCCATGGCAACTCGATGTGATCCGCTCCGGACTGGAGTTGCCGGGGGGAGGGCTGCTGTTGTTCCCGGATCGCAGGATGATCGCGTTCTACGGGCAGCCCCAGACCTCTGATCTCGGGGTGCTGGGGGAGCAGGGCCTCGACGGCGCCCAGCCGACCATCGACCGGATGGCACCGATCGTGGAGCAGTACGCCGCGGACGGAATCCATGCCATCCCGGCATTCGAGATCATCGCCACAGTCGCAGCGGCCCTCCCGACCGACGACGGCGACTACTCCTACGAGACGCCGCCGGACCTGCTGCGCCCCTGGATCGAGGCGGCGGGGGAGCAGGGGGTCTATGTCATCCTCGACCTGCAGCCCGGCCGGACCGACTTCCTCACCCAGGCCAAGATCTACGAGGAGTTCATCCGCCTGCCCCACGTCGGTCTGGCCATCGACCCCGAGTGGCGCCTCAAGCCCGGCCAGGTGCATCTCCGCCAGATCGGCTCGGTGGATGCAAGTGAGATCAACGAAGTGGCCGAATGGATGGCAGGCATCGTCCGTGAGGAGGCCCTGCCGCAGAAGATGCTGCTGCTGCACCAGTTCACCAACGGCATGATTCCCAACCGGGAGATCGTGGAGTTGCACCCCGAACTGGCGGTCGTCGTGCAGATGGACGGCCAGGGGACCCTGGCCGACAAATACGCCACCTGGGGCGCCCTCACCACCCAGCCGGATTCAGGACGCTATTGGTGGGGGTGGAAGAACTTCTACGACGAGGACGCGCCGATGGCCACACCCGCCGAGGTACTGGACCTGGTACCGGTCGTCTTCTACGTGTCGTTCCAGTGATCAACCGGCGATCGGGGCGATGACGGCACCGATCAGTGCGGCCAGGTCGCCGGGATTCAGTTCCAACTGCAACCCACGCTGGCCTCCGCTGATACAGATCGTGTCCCACTCGAGGGCGGACTGGTCGAGGACGGCGGGGAGTCTCTTCCGCTGCCCCACAGGACTGATCCCACCGGTCACGTAGCCGGTGAGACGCTCGGCGTCGGCGGAGTCGGCCATCGCCGCCTTCTTGCCGTTGCGCACAGCCGCCAACGCCTTGAGGCCCAGGGATCCCGTCACCGGGACGATCGCCACCAGCGGCGAGCCGTCCACCGTGGCTATCAGCGTCTTGAAAACGCGTCCCGGGTCGAAGCCGATTGCGGTGGCCACCGCCTCGCCGTAACTCCCGGCGGGGGCATCCGGCATGTCATACGGGTGAGCCCGGTAGGCGACCCCGGCCTGATCGAGGGTTGTGGTTGCTCGGGTTGCGCTCATACCAGGGATGTTGCCACAGGGCGCGCACCCAACGCCCCGACCATCCCTCGAATCTGAAGGCAGCGGTACTCTGGTCACATGACCCGCCGCACCGGCATCGTCCTCTTCATGATCTTCGGCCTCTGGGCCGCATGGGTCTACTCCAAGGAGGTCACCGTATTCTGGAGCACGGTCCTCGATCACCGCACCGGTGAGATGGAGGACGTCTACGTCTACTGCGGCAACGTGGTCCCGATCCTGTGGGACGGGGAGTACTCCGATGACGCCCCGCACTTCTTCCGTGGGCCCTGCCTGAAGGCCGCCCGGGGCCACCTCGTCCAGGTCATCTTGATCGCGGGGACGGCCGTTGCCTTCTTGAGCACCGGTTTGGCGCACGGCAAAGGCCCGTTGTACGTGGATGTGGACACCGTCCTGAGACCCATCCCCACGGTCGCCGAGTTACGCTCCCGCGACCGCCCCGCCTGACGGCGCAGAGCCACCCACCCCGGCAACGCCGCGGCAAAGCCACGATCGGAACAGGCCCCGCGATCCTACGGCAGAAGCATCGGAGCCACCCTCAGGGCTTCTGGCACTAGCAATCGCGGTCATCGCCCCGGATAATGAGGAGGGGAGTGATCCGGCACCTATCGGCGGGAGGGCGCCCATGAGGATCGCACTGATTGCCATGAGCGGAGTGCGGGCGTACAACCCCGTCCTCAGGGAGTTGGGCCTGACGCTCCCGGGGTTCGCCGAACGAGGGAAGACCATTGCGTCACTTCCCAGCCTGTCACTGCTGACTCTCGCGGCTCTCACTCCGGATCGCCACGAACTCGAGTATTTCGAAGTCGATGACATCGATGAACTGGATCGCCTCCCGGACTGTGACGCGGCCGCCTTCTCCTCGTACACGGCGCAGATCAAGGACGCCTACACATTGGCCGACTCGTACCGCGCTGAGGGTGTGCCGACGGTCATCGGAGGCCTCCACGTCTCCGTGCTTCCGGATGAAGCGTTGGAGCACTGCGACGCCGTCGTAGCGGGTGAGGGCGAGACCTCATGGCCGCGGGTCATCGCCGACATGGAAGCGGGGCAACTGGCCGGGGTCTACTCATCGGATGGGGTCGAATACGATCTGTCGAATTCTCCCATACCCCGTTTCGACCTGCTGGTTCCAGAGGATTACAACCGGTTGACGGTGCAGACCCAGCGGGGTTGTCCCTGGCAGTGCGAGTTCTGCGCCAGTTCGATCCTGCTCACGTCTCGCTTCAAGCAGAAGCCCGTTCCCAGAGTCATCCGCGAGATCGACGCAATCAAGAGCATCTGGACGGATGAGCCCTTCGTCGAACTGGCGGACGACAACACGTTCGTGAACAAGCGCTACGGCCGCGAGTTGGCCGAGGCCATGGGAGGCCTGGGCGTGCGCTGGTTCACCGAGACAGACGTCTCGATAGCCGGAGACACCGAATTGCTCAGACTCCTGAAGGAGGCGGGCTGCCGAGAGCTTCTCATCGGTTTCGAGAGCCCGACCGAAGAGGGCCTCGAGGGATTGGAACTGAAGCAGAACTGGAAACGCAAGCAGTTCGATCGCTACCGGCGTGTGGTCGAGATCGTGCAATCACACGGCATCGCCGTGAACGCGTGCTTCATCCTCGGCTTGGACGGCGACGGGCCCGAAGTCTTCGAGGCAGTGGAACAGTTCGTAGAGGACACTCTGCCGTTCGACGTGCAGATCACCGCACTCACTCCCTTCCCGGGAACACCGCTATACCAGCGGTTGCTTGCCGAAGGCCGCATCCTGGAACCTGGAGCGTGGGAGAAGTGCACCCTCTTCGATGTCAACTTCGAGCCCAAGCAGATGTCGGTTGAGGAAGCGGAACGTAGGGGCCTGGCCCTCGGCATGCGCCTCTACTCGAAGCAAGCCACGGAACGCCGACGGGAAGGGTTCAAGGTTCAGATGGCGTCCGGCCCGCCTCCCCATAGCCCATGATGCGCAGCCCTGCCTCACGCTCAAATGCCTCGATCGCGATAGAGATGAGCGCCGATCCGCTCTTCGAGATGCGGATAAGACGCCTGATCGTCATAAGCGCTGTCGCTCTGGGACTGGTGTGCCTGCTTGTCTTCACCACAACCGATGCCGGAAGGATCTGGTCCGTTCTGCTGATCTGCGGGTGGATCTCCATGCCGATCCTGCTCACCGGAAGCCTCAAGAGGCCGGCGTTGCGCTATCTGCTGACGGCGCCCGCTGCGATGGTGTCGGCAGGCCTTCTTGGTGTCGCTCTCGGATTCGAGGGATCTGCCGTTGCTCACCTGGGCTGGTGGATCATGACTGCCGGGGTGTCGGCGGGCGGCACCCTGGGTGCATGGTTCTGGTACCGCTGGGTGCCGGTGCCGCGATCACTCGACCGGCCATTCTCGACCGGCCGGTGGACGCTCATCACAATCCACGCCGGACTTGTGGTGGCCGGCGGCGGTCTCGTCCTCTTCGGAACGGTAACGGTGCTGTGAGGCCTAGCCGCTCGTCGATCTGATCTCTTCTACGCCGTGACCGGCCGCAGGCCGCTTCCTCTGCAGGCGCAGCCAGCACTCAGCCATCAGCACGAAGAACACCCCATCGGCCACGCCGAAGCCCCACAAGAACACCGCGTGGGGTACCTCTTCGGCGATCGTCATGTAGATGCCAACGCCCGTATAAGCGAGTTTGTAGAGAGCGCCTACGGCAATCAGGTCGCGGTTCCGCCAGAGGTCGCTGCGCCAGATCAGGTAGTAGCCGATACCCAGGACCAGGACAAACGCCCCGATCAGGTGGAGGAAGCCTCCCTCCGGGTATTTCTCCGGAACATCCAGCACATCGAAAGCCCATCTCCCGAAGAACAGGAAGATGATCCCCAGCACTATGTCGTAGATGGCCCCCGCTGCGAACAGACCCCTGTAGTACC
>CBDUUY010000024.1:0-15493 GCA_965370535.1 uncultured bacterium | reverse complement strand
AAGCGATCCGGAGCCGGATGGGCGCAGCCAGGGATGCCTTCGAAGAATCCTCACGGACCTATGAGGCCATGAACAACAGCCGCGGCCGAGCGATGGTGTTGGCAAATGGGGCTTGGTTGAACCATGCCTATCTGGGCGACGATCGGCGGGCCGAAGCCGATTCCTCGGAGGCCCTAGCGCTGTACCGGGAGATGGGGGAACTCAGAGGAGAAGCTCAGTGCTTGGCGACGCTCGGTTCGATCGCCGCAAGAGGAGGCCATTTGGAGGATGCCCGCCGCCTGCTCGCCAGCGCAATCACTGGCACAAAGCAGGCGGAAGACGCCTGGCTCACAGCGCAAGCCCTCCGTCAACTAGGAGATACCGAGCTCGAGATCGGCGACCCGAAGAAATCCTTGCCACTGCTCTTGGAGGCGACCGAGTTCTGTGAGCGGTCCGGCATGGAGGATCTCGTGGTGGGTATCCGGGCGCTGCACGGGCGGGCCCTCCTGGCCTGTGGGCGGCCGGAGGATGCCGATGCCGAGACCGCCGCCGCCGCCGCTGAACTCCGCCCCGGCATCGACCAGGGCTACCTGGTCTCCCATGCCAGGGCCCTGGTGCTGCGGGAGATCGGAGACCCCGATGCCGCCGACCGGCACCTGCAGATGGCCCACGACGGACTGATGGAGATGCTGGCCGATCTCGAAGAAGCCGACCGCACGCGCGCCATCGACAACATCCCCATGCACGCTGCGATCGTGGCACAGTGGCAGCGTCAGCGGCCACGAGTCGAAACGTCCCGCATCGCTGCAACAGGAGCACCGGGTGGCAGGACCCTGAGTGAGGACGACCGGGTGGAGGTCGCCTGGACGGTCTCCACACCCGCCGACGATCGAATATCCGATCGCATCGAACGCCGGCGCCACCGCCTGCTGCGACTGGTCGGAGAGGCCGCCGAGCAGGGTGGGTCGCCCACCGTCGAGGACATCGCCGCCGCCCTGGGTGCGAGTCCCGCCACCGTGCGCCGCGACCTCTCGGCACTGCGATCCCAGGGCCACGAAGTCCAGACCAGGGGCACCCGCCACCCCGGGACCGGTTGAGCCGAAGGATTTGCCATCTTCTCCCTGATAGTGAGACACCATTGAGATACGCCGTCGATTCCCTGGTCGGTACACGACCGAGGACGGATGCACATGCGGCGCAGCCTGCTGTTTGCGGCCACCGGCATCGCCACCTTCCTGGTGCTCTATGCGATGCCGATCCTGGCCATCTGGAAGCCTGGACACGGATAACCACAAATCCTGAACCGGTGGATCCAGAGTCACCGGTTCAGCGGCCGGGCCAGTCGGAGGACGACGCCGGCACCGATACGACCCTCCCCCAGGCACGACGGATCCTCGGGGAGGGTCGTCGCGCCCCCACGGGATCTCCCCCGGACACGGCCCTCCCACCCAGGTAGCGGCCTCCACCTCTCCCCAGTCATGCCGACGACCAGAAGCGGCATCCGCGTCCTCCCCCGCCCACCATCACCCCGGCCTTGACACCCGGCGGAAGAGAACAAGACGCTCCCCCTTCTCTCCCGCCCCCGGGGGCGGGAGAGATGCCCCGGACGGGCGAGAGGGTGGGGGAAGAACCAGCCCGGGTTCCGAAGATCCGGCGCCCCTACCCTCTCCACCATGACGGCCCGTACCGGGTTCCTCGCGGCCACCGCCTTGCTGACGGCAATCAACCTGACCGGAATCTGGCTTCCGGGGTGGGCCTATCTGCCGGTCAACCTGGTGGCGATGCTCGCTCTGCTGCTGATTGCCCAGCACGCCCGGGCCACTGATGCCACCCTCGCATTGCGCCGGGACCGCCTCCGCCACGGCCTCATCATTGGAGCCCTGTCTGCATTGGTGATCGGCGCCGTGATCGGGGCGGCTGCTTTCATCCCGCCCACCCGGGGACTCTTCGAGGATTCCCGGGCCGCCGGCATCGGAGTAACCGGATTGCTCTACCAGGTGGTGCTGCGCATCCCCATCGGAACCGCGCTGTTCGAGGAAGTGGCATTCCGGGGTGTGCTGCTGGGTCTGGGCCGCAGAGCCTGGACCCCTGCGATCGCCACCGGGTTGTCGGCTCTGCTATTCGGCCTGTGGCACATAGCCCCGGCGCTCACCCTCGCCGGCACCAACGCCACCGCCTTCGGCATGTCGACGGCCGGCGTCGTGGGTTTTGCCGTCGTCTCCACAACGGCGGCAGGCCTGGGATTCACCTGGTTGAGAGACAGGGCCGACAGCTTGGCGGCCCCGGTGCTGGTGCACGCTGCCGCCAACACCCTCGCCTTCATCTTCGCCTGGGCGCTCTTCTGAGCCGCCGAAACCGCTCGGCGCCGATCATCGAACTCCGTACTCGCTCGATGCTCACCGGTCGGCCGCTCCGGGGATCGGCAACCCCGGCACCTACCTCGGTGGCAGCGTGACCCCGAACGCCTCCTCGGCCATCTCCCTGGTGATCGGCCTGCCCTCCAGTGGCGCCGACATGACCGCCCCGGTAGTGGTCTCGCCGAACTCCCACAGCGGCCGAAGGACTCGCTCCAGGTCGTGGACCACCGGAACCACCACCCGGATCAAGTAGGTCTCCCGCCCGGTCACCCGGTACACATCGAGGATCTCGGGGATGCCTTTGGCCGTCTCAATCACCACTTCGTCGGCGCCGCGCCCGCCGGCCACACTCAACTGCACGAACGCCTGGACCCGCAGGCCCAACCGCTCTGGATCGATGACCGCCTGATATCCGGCGATGATCCCTGCCTTCTCCATCTTGTGAATCCGGGCCGCCACCGCCGGGGCACTGAGGCCCACCCTGCGCCCCAACTCTCGATACCCGATCCGCCCCTCCTGTTGGAGGGCATCGAGGATGTCCCAGTCGATGTCGTCTAGACGCATTCGGGGCCTCCAATAATCGCGTTCCTCAAGCGGCGAGCCGCCAGACCATCACCGACACTCATATCATAACCCATTCATCACGATCTGCCTTACGAAGTAATGCTATTCATCTCGATTAACCCCACATCGGCACGGCGTATCGGTTGAAATACGCCTCAATCTATGGTCCTATGGTGTCGAAGGAGGCACCGACATGACACTCACCGCAAACCGCACCCCCACCGCCACGTACGCCGCCATCGAGGGTTTTGACAACGCGTACGAGCGTCTCGTCGATGCCCGTCTCACGTATGAGATGCTCAAGAACCGTGACGCCACCACCGGTGCCGTCATCGAGGCACGAGGGGCCCTGCACCGGGCCCGCGCCAACATGGTTCTCTACCGGCGTATCGCCTTGACGTAGATCCCACCAGCAGTGGCGGCCGTTGTCCCGCCCTAGACCGCCACTGCCCTCCCCCCTTGCGGCGCTCCTCCGGGAGCGGCGCAAGAAGTTTGAGGATGAGGTTCTCGCCCCCGGGGCGACGGGGGAGATGGGCCCGGCCGGCAGGCCGGGGCCAGAGGGGGGCCGGGGATCATCGAGTGGCGCGTCGTTCCATAGGAACTGACCCCCTCTGCCCCCGGGGCGGGGGCATCCTCCCCCGCCCCAACGGGGGAGACAAGGGGAGCTGCTCCGGTACCCTCGATCCATGCACTTGACCAAACGATTCGACGATGCGATGCAGTACGCATCCATCGTGCACGGCGGGCAGACCCGCAAGTCGACCGGTATCCCCTACCTCGCCCACGTCCTGGCCGTCGCCGCCCTGGTCCTCGACCACGATGGGGACGAAGACCAGGCAATAGCCGCCCTCCTGCACGACGCCGCCGAGGATGTCGGTGGCGAAACACGCCTCGCGCACATCCGAGCCCACTTCGGCGACCGGGTGGCGGACATCGTCGATGTTTGCAGCGACACGTTTGAAGACCCCAAGCCTCCCTGGAGGGAGCGCAAGGAAGCGTTCCTCGCCCGTCTTCCCGATGCTCCCAAAGAAGCCCTGCTGGTGGTCGCCGCCGACAAACTCCACAACGCCGGATCCATCCTGCGCGATTACCAACTAATAGGTGAGGATCTCTGGGACCGCTTCAGCTCCGGCCGCGACGGCCAACTCTGGTACTACGACGAAGTCGTCCCGATCCTCCTGGAGCAAATCCCCGGCCCCCTGGTGAACGAACTCGCCCACACCGTGCAACGACTCCGGCAGGCTGCCGGGTCCGCGTGACCCCGGTCACGCGAGCCGTGTCTCCACATATCGGCCCAGCATCCGCAGTGCCCGGTCGGCGGTGCGGAATGTGGGGATGCCGCCCCGCTCCAACACCTCGACCATCGGGTCGTAGGGCGCCCCCGCATCCACCACCGCCACCCACGGTTTGGTGGTGGCCCGCCATAGGTCTACGAGACGAGAGGCCATCGACCCGCTGCCGGTGACGTCCTCATCGTGCCCCGGCCCCGAGGCCAGGGTCACCAACGAGGGAGTTAAGGGCACACACCCGACCACACCAACATCGACACCGGGGTCGGCCAACACCGCGTCGACCGCCGCTGCAAACGCCTCGTCCCGGCAGTTGGGCGTCAGGTCCAACGGATTGTTGGGAGCCACCACGCCACCGAGACGCTGTTCGTCGAGAATCTCGCCGATCCGGCCGGTAGTCGCCTCATCGAACGCCGCCCGGTGGAAAGGGCCGAGCGCATCGGCGATCGCCACCGCCTCGAATCCGGCATTCGAGACCGCCCCTAGACGGGTGCCGTCGATGGGTCGATCCCGCAGCAACACGGCGAGGCGCAGCAGGTCCTCGAACTCCGAGAGGGACTCCGCGACCAGGGCACCGGCCGCCCCGGCCAGGGCGGTCGCCACCCGGGCGTCACCCGCCACCGCCGCAGTGTGCGACGCTGCCGATCTGGCTCCCTCGGCCGTCCGGCCACCCCGGTACAGGATCACCACGCCACCCCGGTCCCGCATCCGGGAGGCCGCATCCAGCCAGCGCCGCCCGTCTCCCGGACGGAAACCCTCCACATAGCAGGCGGCCACCCGGATATCCGGGTCGTCCGCCACATGGTCGAGATAGTCGCCCACCGTCAGGTCGATCTGATTGCCGACCGTGATCATGTAGGCCGGGTCCAGCCAGGCCAGACGATCGAGGCGCGAGATGACGAACGCCCCGCTCTGGCTGATCACCGCCACCGGATCGCGACCGGCCCGCCCCTTTGGCGCCAGTTTGTACGCCGGGATGAACGTCGTGTCGTACCGCCCGGGGATCGAACGAATCCCCATGCAGTTGCCACCGTTGATCACCGGCCTCGGGGCCGGAGCGTCCTGCAGCGCGGAGGTGATCCGCCCGGCGTAGGCCTCGGTTCCCTCCCTTTCGCCCAGGCCGCCGGGTATGAGAATCACCGACCGGGCCACGCTCCCGGAAGCGATCTCGTCGATCAGATCCGGCACCTGGGCCGCAGCCACCGCCACCACCAGCAGGTCCACACGGCCCAACCCGGCCAGATCGGGCACACAGCGCACCCCGTCGATCTCGTCGATACCCGGTTTCACCACCGTGACCGACTCCGCCGGGAACCCAGAAGAAAGCACGTTGCGGAGGATCACCCTGCCCAGGTTCATGCGCTCCGACACCCCGACCACCCCAATGGTCTCCGGCCGCAGCACAGCATCCACAGCACCGTCGGGAAGCGCCGGGCGGGGAGCGTCACCTCCGGCGGGGCCCAGGACGCAGAGGGCGTCCAGAGCCATAGTGCCCCTATCGGTGAAGACGAGCGGATTGATCTCGAACTCGACGATCTCCCCCGGCATGGAGGCTTCGGCAAGATCAAGCATCCTGCCGATCAAGGCTTCCAGGTCACCGGGGGTGACCGGTGGTGGCGACCCCCGGAAGCCCTCCGTGAGCGGCCCGACCGCGGCGCACCGGGACAACGACCGGCCCACCGCCTCCGGCAGCACCGGACTGAACATCGCCACCGCCCGGTCGGGTGCCAGGCCGGCCAGGAACTCGGTGGCCACCCCGCCAAAACCCAGAGTGACCACGGGGCCGAACTCGTCGGTCCACCGCATGCCCAACAGCATCTCGCCTACGGGTCCCGGGTCGTGTTCGATGTACTCGGCCACGAGGAACCCATCGGCATCGGGGATGCGCCCGGCCATCCCGGCGATCGCAGCCGAGATGGCGGTGTGCTCCTTGGCGACCACCTGCACCCCGCCCGCTTCGGTCTTGTGGGCGATGGCCGCCGACAGCACCTTGACCACCACCCGGCCACCCAGCAGCATCTCCAGATCGAACTGCTCCACCGAGCCTGGGTCGGGCACCACCAGGTGGCTGGGGATGCCGATACCGAGGGAGGCTGCAATCGCCATCGCCTCGGTCTCGTAGAGGGTGTCGCGCCGATCGGCCCGTGCCTGCCGGATCGCCTGCATCACCGGGGCCGGGATACCGGTCATCTCAAGCGGTGGCTGCGGCTACGGCGTCGCGGCCCGCCGCAAACGCCCGCAGGTTGATCTCCACGATCCGCTCCCCCTTCGAGACGAATCCCTCTGCGATACACGCCAGCACCGTATCCGGATCCAGAGGCAGGAAGATGGTGGCCGCCCCCGCCATCACGACGTTGGCGGCCCGGGGCGACCCTGCCTCCTTGGCGAGGGCTCCTGCCTCTATCAGCACCGACCCCGGCACCGAAGCGATCATCCGGTGCACATCCTCCGGGTCGGGGTAGTCGGGGATGTTCTCGAAAGGATCGGCAGCCGTCAGCAGGGTGCCCCCCGGCCTCAAGAAGTCCAGATAGCGGAGCGCCTCGACCGGTTCCAATCCCAGGATGAGATCGGCCCCACCGCCGGGGATCAGGTCGGCATCGATGGGCCCATCAGCCAGGCGCAGGTTGGCCTGCACCGCCCCGCCCCGCTGAGACATGCCGTGGGTCTCCCCTTGCTTCACCGCCAGGCCCTCCCGCCGGGCCGCCTCGGCGAGGATGGCCGCCACCGACAGCACGCCCTGGCCTCCGACTCCGGCAAGCACCACGTCGGCTTTCACGACGCCTCCTCCGCCGCCCGCCGTTCCCGACGATGCATCTTGGTGGCTTCGATGCACTCTCTCACCGCCACGATGACAGACAGGCCCGGGTGCTCCATCTCCTTGCGGATCAGGGCGGCCAACTCCACGGCGCCCCGCGGGGTCACATCGACGGTGTGCACATGAGCGGGGTCGACGCCGAGACCCTCGATGATCGGATACAACCGGCCTTCGGGCAGCACCGTGGGTTGCAGGCCGGTCATCGCCACGGTCTCGTTGTCGAGGATCAACAGCGTCATGTCGGTGTCGGCGGCAACAGCATCCATCAACCCCGTCACCCCCGAATGGAGGAAGGTGCTGTCACCGATGACTGCCAGCGCCGGCCTGAGACCGGCATCGGACGCCCCCTTGGCCATGCCCACCGATGCGCCCATGCACACGCACGACTCGATGGCCCGGTGGGGCGGCAACGCCCCCAGCGTGTAACAGCCGATGTCGGATGTGACGATCGACAGGTCAAAACCCTCCAGAGCCAGGTTCAGAGCGTCGTACGAGTCACTATGCGGGCAACCCTTGCACAACTGCGGAGGCCTGATCGGCAGGTCCAGATCGCCGATCTGGATGCGGGGACGGGCAGGGAGGCCCATCGCCGCCCGAACGGTGTCCGGGTTCAACTCGCCGTCCAGTGGAAGGGTGCCATCCTCCTTGCCTGCGATCTCCCAGCGGTGAGGCAGCACGCCTCGCATCCGCCGCTCCACAAAGGGGAATCCCTCCTCTATCACCAGGATGCGGTCCACCTGCTCGGCCATCTCCCTGATCAGGCCGTCGGGAGCGGGGTAGGCGCCGATGTGCAGATGAGGAGGCCGGTGCTCCAGGTCCGCCTCGTTCTCCTGGTAGTAGTTGCGGGCGATCCCCGTGGTGATGACACCGACGGGACCGCCGTCGTTCATCTCCAGGATGTTGTGAGGTGATCCTGCGCTGAAGGCGTAGAACTCCGGCTGCAGATCCAGCAGTCCCCGCCACAGGCGGCGGCTGATCGAAGGAAGCAGCGTCCAGTTGGTGGTGTCGGCCGCCTTGTCCACCGGGTTCTGCTCCCTGGGCGGTTCCGGTTCCACGAGGGCGCGGCTGTGACACAACCGGGTGACCAGACGCACCAGCACCGGGATGTGGAACCGCTCCGAGAGATCGAAGGCCTCTCGTGTCATCTCGTAGGCCTCCTGCTGGGTCGCCGGTTCCAGGCAGAGGATGCGGGCGAAGTCGGCCAGATAGCGGCTGTCCTGCTCGTTCTGCGACGAGTGCATGCCGGGGTCGTCGGCCACCGCCACCACCAGGCCCCCCCGGATGTCCACGAGAGCCGAATTGACGAAAGGGTCGGCGGCCACGTTGAGCCCGACGTGCTTCATGGACACCAGTACCCGGCGACCCGCCATCGATACGCCCAGGGCCTGCTCGTATGCGGTCTTCTCGTTGGCACACCAGTCGGCCCCGACCCCGTACTCGCCGGCGTTGGCATGCAGGTATTCGAAGATCTCGGTGGAGGGCGTGCCCGGATAGGCGTAGGCGGCGCTGATCCCGGCGTGCAGCGCGGCCAGCGCCACCGCCTCGTCACCGAGCAGCACGCTCGCCTGGAGGGGGGCGGTCGTCATCCCCTTCAACGTATCGGGCAAACGGGCCGCGTCTAGGGGCCATATGGCAGTCGTACACCAGGGACGGAGGCCTCTACCGGAACCGGCCTCGATCCGCTACAAATTGGGGAGGTTCCCCAAACAGGAGGCTGGTCGTGTCCGACCGCACGTTTCTGGTGCTCGGTGGTGCAGGGTTGGTCGGCTACCAGGTAGCCCACCGGATCTCAGTCGATTTGCACCCCGAGCGGATCGTCATCGTCTCTCTCGCCGAGGCCGATGTCGAAAGGGCCGTCGAGGGATTGCAGGAACTGGCACCCCCCGACGTGGAGATCATCGGCGAGTGGGGCGACGTCCTGGTGAGGGAGGATTTCAGCCGGGCGGGCCGACGGGCTCTCATCGAAGACCACACCACCAGGGAACTGGCATTCGAAGACATGTTGGGCCCCATCGACGGCGCCTACGAGCGATCGCGACTCGCCCACCTCATAGATCAATACCGTCCCGATGTGGTCATAGATGCCATCAACACGGCCACGGCCATCTCCTACCAGGACGTGTACACCTCGGCGATGGTCGCCGAACGTGACGTGAAGGCGATGCTGGACGGTTCCCCCGTACCCCCCGAGGTGATGGCCGACGACATCGAGACCCTGATCCTGTCGCTGACAATCCCCCAGTTGATCCGCCACGTCACCATCCTGCTGCGAGCACTGCGGGAAGCGGGCACCCGCATGTACCTGAAGGTCGGAACCAGCGGTACCGGGGGCATGGGCCTCGACATACCGTTCACCCACAGCGAGGACCGGCCGTCGGCGCGGCTACTGACCAAGAATGCGGTCGCCTTCGCTCACACCGGATTGCTCTTCCTGATGGCACGCACGGAGGGCCCGTTGGTCAAGGAGATCAAGCCCAGCACGCTGATCGGATACTCCGACATCTGCTATCGGACCATCGAGCAGAAGGGGAAGGTCGTCCACCGCTACGGAGCGCACACCGAGACGCTCGGAGACACATTGCAACTGCGCCTCGATCCGGACGGATTCGACCTGCAGACCGACCTGCAGTTGCCGGTCATAGACACCGGCGAGAACGGTGTGTTCACCAAAGGTGAGTTCGAGGTGATCACCGCCCTGGGGATGATGGAGATGGCCACCCCTGAGGAGATCGCCTTGCTGTGCATCCAGGAGATCAGCGGCGGCAACACCGGCCGCGATGTGATCGGGGCGCTCGATGGGGCCGTCCTTGGACCCACCTACCGGGCAGGCGTGCTGCGATCCCGGGCCATGGAGAGGATCAAGACGCTGGAAGAGGAGACCGGCACCCACAGCGTGGCGCTCGGCCAACTGGGCCCCCCCGAGTTGTCCAAACTGCTGTGGGAGGCTGAAGTCCTCAAACTGCTCTACAGCACCCCCACGGCCGTGCTGGAGACCGACGCCGGCACCATCGCCGAAGAAGCGACCGCCCTGCTCGAGGAGCGGACGGGCCTACGCGACACGGTCACGTCGCTGGGACTGCCGATCCTGGCCGCCGATGGGGCGACACTGCAGCGCGGCCCGTTCCTCCGTATCCCGGAGATCCCCGGCGAGACCGCGGTCGAATTCAACGATGAGAGCAGGGATCGCTGGGCCGCCAAGGGCTGGCTCGATCTGAGGCCCGAGAACTGGACAAAGTGGCAGGAACGATTCCGGAGGATGAGGGACGCCAGACCAGGCAAGGCCCAGCCGGGCTCCGCCGGGTACGCCCCGGAGACGTCGCGGACCGATGAGATCGAGATCGGAGCCGTCGCCGCATGGGTGGTCGCCGACGAGATCGGCGGGCGGCGGATCAAATAGGGCAGGGCCTCAGGCGGTGCCGGGACGGATGAACCCCGTCTCGTAGGCGGTGATGACCGCCTGGGTGCGGTCGCGAACGCCGAGTTTCATCAACACCGCGCCGACGTGGCTCTTGACCGTCTCCATGCCGACGAACAGTTCCTCGCTCATCTCCCGATTGCTGTGCCCCTTCGCCAGCAGGCGCAGCACGTCGCCCTCACGATCGGTCAGCATGGCGATGGCCCTGCTCTGCTCGGGGGTCGGCGCCGGTGCTGCGAACCTCTCCACCAGCCGACGGGTGGCGGTGGGGAACACCATGGATTCACCGGATGCCACCACCCGCACCGCCTCGAGGAGGTCGGCGGGGGGTATGCGCTTCAGCAGGAACCCGGCCGCCCCCGCCCGCAGCGCCTCGTAGACGTACTCGTCCAACTCGAAGGTGGTCAGCACCAGCACCGCCGGGGCATGCTCGCCGCCCTCGGCAATCCGGCGGGTGGCAGTCAGGCCATCCATCTTGGGCATACGGATGTCCATGATCACCAGATCGGGATGCAGTTCGTCGACCATCTCGAGCGCCTGCTGCCCATCCTCCGCCTCGCCCACTACCTCCAGGTCGGATTCGCCGTCGAGAACTACCCGCAGGCCCATCCGGACCAGACCATCGTCGTCTGCGATCAGGATCTTCGTCATGCACCACCACCTGTTGCCGGGAGCCGCGCCCATACCCGGAAGCCACCGCCGGGCCGGGGTCCCGCCTCGACGCTACCCCCCAGGATGCCGACCCGCTCCTCGATGCCGAGCAGGCCCCTTCCCCCGCTCTCAGGAGGGGCGAATGTCGTCGCCGAGCCCTCACCTTTGGAGGCGTCGTTGATCACCTCGACTTCGACCGCCCCGGAACTGCAACGCACCGTGACCTCGGTCGGCACATTGCCCGCGTGCTTGAGTACGTTGGTCAGCGCCTCCTGGACGATTCGGAACCCGGAACGGGATACCTCGACGGGCACAGCGTCCACCGAACCCTCCACGACCAGAGTCACAGGCAACCCGGTCCCCGTCAGGACCTCGATCAGACCGGGCACAGCATTCAGACCGGGCTGGGGAACTCGCTCGGCTGCGTCGTCGTCCCGCAGAAGGCCGAGGATGCGATCCAATTCGCCGAGTGCCCGCCGGCCGCTGGTCTCGATGTTCTCCAATGCCTCACGGGCGAAGTCGGGGTCCCTTTCATAGACGTGTCCGCCCGCCCCGGCCTGCACCACCATCATGGTCAGGGTATGCCCGACCGAATCGTGCAGTTCGTGGGCAAGACGGGTGCGCTCCTCGGCGACCTGGGCCCGGCGGCGCTGCACCTGGACCTCCTGGCGGGCTCCGGGACCCAGCAGGGAGCGGGCCACCATCAGGTGCACCTCGCCGAACCCGTTGATCACCTGGGCGGTCACCCCGGCAACCAGTACACCCACCAGGGGCAGGGTCACCACCAGCCACTCCAGTCCCTCGATCACCTCCGGGACCGCATCCGCTCTCCAGGTGTCCGGGAAGAGAAGGGCCAACGGGGCGGCCAGCAGCGCCACCGACACGGAGAACCCGACGACACCAATGACAAACCCGGCGATCCCGAAGGGGAATCGCAGCAACAGCCAGAAGAAGGACCGGTAGGTGTAGGAGTCGGCCAACATCGCCTTGGCCCGCCCCCACAGTGTCTCGCGCAACTGATCGTCCGACTGGATCGTCAGCGGCCTGGGGGCCTCGATGGACCCACCGAGCATCCCGTTGGCAAAGCGCCGCTCGAAGAAGCCCATCCCCCTCCAGGCCACCACCGCCGCCAGCAAGATGGGAACGCCGACCCAGATGACCACCAGGCCTATGCCGACCGAGACCGAGGTGACGAGGAAGACGAAGTAGAAGATCCCGAAAGGCAGGCCCAGCAGCAGATAGACGAGGCGCTGATAGGTCCTGGCACGCACGAGAGGGGTCAGGAAACCGTCCACGTCAGGCCGACCTCGATATCTGTCGTGGCGGTGCCGTCGGGTCCATACGGGTGACGATACGGGTACTGGTCATGTCGTTCATGTCATCAGGTTGCGCCGATCCATACCGGGAATCATCACGCATGGGAGGGTTTGATGCCTCCCCCTCGCGGGGGAATGTGTTCGGGGAGCCCATCGACCACCGGCATCACCTGACCGTCGAAACGATCGAACAGTCGGGGACCGGCCGATTCTTCATTCGGCGGGGGCACTAGTTTTCGGGTACTCGATGTGTGCACGATGCCGACAGGGAGGGCCCATGGCGCACGATGTCTTTGTCTCGTACTCGCAGAAGGACAAGCCCGTGGCCGACGCGGTCGTGGCCCGACTGGAACAGGAGGCAATTCGCTGCTGGATGGCCCCTCGCGACATCACACCCGGAACATCGTGGGGTGAAGCGATCGTCGATGCCATCGCCGGCAGCCGGGTGATGGTGTTGGTCCTGTCGGCCAACAGCAACCGGTCGCGGCAGGTGATCCGGGAGGTCGAACGGGCCGTGGCCGCCGATGTGATCATCCTGCCGTTCCGCATCGACAACATGGACCCCACCGGGGCGATGGCCTACTTCCTGGGCACCGAACATTGGCTCGACGCCCTCACCCCGCCGCTCGAGAAGCACATCGACCGCCTGAGCCGTACGGTCGAGACCCTTATCTCCGGGGACCCGGTTGCCCGGGATGACCTCGACAAACCCCCTGCAGCCGTAGCCCGCTCCCGACGGCGACCCCGGCTGCCGATCGCCCTGATGATCGGCGCGGTCACGGCCGTGGCCGCCGTGGCGATCACCCTCGCCCTCACACTGGGCGGCGACGAGACCCCCGGCACGACCCTCCCGGCGACGGACACCTCTGCAGCCACCACCTCCGCCACAGTCATAGAGACCACGATGACGACACCCACCACCATCCCGGTGGCACTAGAGGAGGTGGGCGGCTACCAACCGATGGACCTCGACCCCACCGACCTCCAACCCCCCGACGTCGTCACCGGGTTCGACATAGAAGGCAGCATGCTGGTGTTCTCCAACGGCATCGACGGTGTGACCCGGGCGTCCATCGGCGACCCCGCCGAACCCCGGCCCATGGAGACATTTGCGGCGTACGACGCCCAGGCCGTCGCCTTCGACGGCGAGTGGATGTATGCCATCACTGGTGAGCACAACCCGGAGGTGCTGATCTTCAACGTCGAAGGCACCGGTGGGATCACCCTGCCCTGGGAGAGCGATGGGATCACATCGCTGCACGACGTCGAAGTCGTGGACGGTGTCATGTATCTGTCGGGTCACAACTACGTGGGGATCGTCGATGTCACCGACCCATCAGCGCCCGAGGCCGCCTACGAATGGGAACCGCCCGGCAGCACCGGGAACCCGGCCTCCACCTTTGTCGCCGACGGGGTCGGGTACTTCGGGGCGGGGTGGGACGGCCTCTACCTATTCGATGTCACCGACCCGTATCACCCCGCGGCCCTCGGCCACTGGGTGTCTCCCAACTGGGTGGTTCATATCGCGGTCTCCGACGGCATCGCCTACGTCACGCTCGGTGACACCGGCCTGGCCACCCTTGACGTCGGCGACCCGCAACGGCCCGTGATGCTGGGCCTTGTGGAACTGCCGGGGTTTGCTTCCAGGGTGGATATCGCCCACGGCCACGCCTTCGTGAGTTGGTTCGGGGAAGGGGGAACCCTGGGCGGGGTGGCCGTGGTGGACGTGCACGATCCCGAGACACCGGTCTTCCTGAACACCTACGGCCGTCTCCAGACGATCACCGGCCTCGAGATCTCGGGTGACCATCTGTTCATCGCCGAGGAATCCCTGGGGATCATCGTCTTCGAGATCACCGGCATCGGATGAGAAGGGGGCTCGGGGTCAGCTCGGATCCCGGCTAGTCCTTGCTCCAACCCTTGGAGTGGCGGAGATGTTTGGCAGCATCGAACTCCGCCCGGCGCAGCACGGCCGGGAGGTCTTCGATCTCCAGGAACTGCCCGTAGAACCGAAAGGTGGAGCCCACCGGGATCGTCAACGACCCGTCCGGGAACACCATCACATACAGCTTGTCGAGCGTGTCGTGGCTCAGCCAATTGATCTGGAAGCCGTGCTCGGCGGCCTCCACCTGCTCCCGGAGAGCCGTGAACTCCTCACCGGCCACCACCAACTCGTCCCAGGCCACGTCGTCGCTCATCGATCGCGGGAAGGCCTGGAACACGTTGTAGAAGAGACGGTTGGGCATACGCCCCGCCCGCTCATCGAGCAATGCGACGATGCCCGGCACGTCGGCCAGGTTGTGGCGAGTGACCGGCGTCGCCACCTTCACGTCGATCCCCGGATGGGCGGCCAGCAGATCGAGGACCGTCATGACGGCATCGAAGTGTCCTTCCTCCTTGGTACGGACCGACACCCCCTCGGTCGGGCCGTCGAGAGGCAGCGACACCAGGTCGATCTCTTCGGCGTGCTCGTCCAGGAACGCGGCGGTCAACCGGTCCCCGGTGGTGGACACCGCCACCTCCAGGCCGACGGCATCGGCATGGCTGATCAGTTCACCGATGTCTTCCCGTTGCAGAGGATCGCCGCCCGTGAAGACGATCCGGGAAGCACCGGTGGTGACGATGCGGTCGATGATCGCCAGGGCAGTGGCCGTGTCCACCTCGGGAACGTCCTGAGGCCCCCAGCAGTACGGGCACTCCTGGCTGCACTCCGACGTGACGTGGAAATCGATGGTTGCGACCTCAGCCAACACATCCCCCTTGAGACACTCCAAGTCTATGGAGGAACGCCCCAGGCGGAGCAAGCCTCTCGTCGGGATGCGGTCAAACCCCCCATAGGGGAAGAACCCGGCAGCGCCCATTCCTGCCATGACGCCGTCCAGTCGAGCGTCGGACGGAGCAGTTGAACCTAGAGCTCTGCCCGGCGGAAGGCCACCACTGCGATTGTGGTGAACGCGACGATGGCCAGCGCCGCCACCCACAACGCTTCCGTAGGAGCGAGGGGGCCGCCGAAGACGTATTCGGCCACCGGGGTCAGCCCGGTGGGGCGCTGCCAGTTGAGCAGCATCCCCGGCTGGAACTTCGACCACCCAAACCCGGTGATCGGG
>CBDUUY010000023.1:0-15541 GCA_965370535.1 uncultured bacterium | reverse complement strand
CGCGGTCCCCCTCCGGATGCTCTCTCGGGTCGCGCGAGGGTACCCGTGGGAATCATCCAGGTCCACGGCAGTGCCTCACCGCCGGTGGTGGCCCGATCACCCCGTTCCAGACGCCCCATACCACCATCCCGCCTGGGACAACGCCCCTGATCATCACAACTAGATCGTGTCGGTCCCCTCATCCCTCGTCTCAACCAGCGACGGGCCTCTCCTTCCAAGCACTGTGTCCAAGATGAGTCGCGCATCCAGCCAGAATGATTGCCTACGGAGGTAGATCCTCTCCAATCTGAGCTTGTCGGGCAGAATCTCCTCACAGTATGTCCGGCTCGGGTCATCGGATTCTGCCAGGATGCCCTCTTCGTCGCGATGCCTCACCGACGCCAGTCCGGTCATGCCGGGCCTCAACTGCAGGATCTCGGAGAAATCCTCTCGGAACATCTCCACGTATCCAGCGAGTTCAGGACGTGGGCCGACCAGGCTCATCTCCCCCTTGATCACATTCACCAGTTGAGGAACCTCGTCGATCTTGGTTGCTCGGAGAATCCTTCCGACCCATGTGACACGTGTGTCTCCTCTTCGGGTCACGTCCGGTCCTGCACCCGATTCGTACATGGTCCGCAACTTGTAGATCCGGAACGGCCGAAACCCGCGCCCGATCCGCTCCTGGACGAACAGAACCGGGCCCGGCGACTCGACCTTGATGGCAACGGCGGCGAGCAACAGAACCGGCGCGACCAGCAGCAGACCCAGCACCGACAGGGCGATGTCGAACAAGCGCTTGGTCATGCCACAGCACCGGCGAGAGCCTCGACGACACGCTCGGTCTGGCCGGTGGTGATCGCCGGGAACAGCGGCAGGGAGACGATGCGCGAGAAGGCGGCCGTCGCCACCGGGAAATCCCGCTCATCGGTTGCGAGGTGCTCCCGATAGAAGGGGTGCAGGTGCAGTGGCCTGAAATGAACGGAGGTGCCGATCCCCGATTCACTGAGGCGAGCCACCACTTCGTTGCGGTCGATCGGCCGGTCGTCGGATCCGATCTCGACCACAAACAGGTGCCACGCATGGCGCCTGTCCGGAAGAACCGCCAGGGGTTCGACACCAGGTACGGCACCGAGCAGGGATCGATACCCGTCGGCGGCGGTGGCCCGGGCTTCCGCCATGGTGTCACAGCGATCCAGTTGGCGGAGGCCGATCGCCGAGGCCAGATCGGAGAGGTTGTACTTGAAGCCCGCCGCTACCACCTGGTAGTCCCAGGATCCGCCCCGGTAGCGGTCCCAGGCATCCCGGCTCATGCCGTGGAGGCTCAAGGTCCTGATCTGCTCGGCCAGGGCGCTGTCGGCAGTCGTGATCATGCCGCCTTCGCCGGTGGTCAGGGTCTTGGTGGCATAGAAGGAGAAGCAGGTGAGATCGCCGATCGTCCCGATGGATCTTCCCCGATAGGCGGCCGGCAGCGAGTGGGCCGCATCCTCGATGACCGCCAACCCATGTTGCTCCGCCAGATCCAGGATCGGATCCATCTCCACCGCCTGGCCTGCGTAGTGAACCGGCACCACGGCTTTCGTGCGCGGACCGATCGCCGCGGCAACACGATCCGGGTCGAGGTTCAGGCCATCCGGCTCCGAATCGATCAGGACGGGCCGGGCACCCAGATGCACAACGACCTCCGCCGTCGCGGCAAACGTCATCGTTGGAATGAGGACCTCGTCACCGGGGCCGATGCCCTTCGCGGCGAGAGCCAGATGAAGTGCCGCAGTGCATGAATTGACCGCGATTGCGTGGGGAGCGCCCACATAGTCCGCAAAACGTTGCTCGAACTCAGATGTCACCGATCCGGTCGTGAGCCAACCGGAGCGGAGCACCTCGGTTACGGCGTCGATCTCCTCTTGCCCGATCTCTGGCTTGAAGAACGGGATGTTCCCTTCCGTCATCGCCATCCCTCCCATCCTCGATCTCACAGCGGACCGATCACCGTTCACCCTCATCGCCATCGGAGTCGGACGATCCCACCGATCCCTCGATCGGAAGCACAAAAACGAGCATATCGTCGCTCCGATACTCGGGTGCCTCGGTGAATCCCGCTTTCTCATTCATCCGCCGCGAAGCCAGATTGTCCTCGTGGATTCCCGTGATCATCCTCTCGATTCCCCTGCCCCGGCACCACCTGATCGACGCTTCCTTCAACGCCGCGCCAACGCCCCGGCCGCGCGCCTCTGCCGCCACCGCCGTGTAGGCCACGTGGGCACCTTCCGGGAGGGGTTGGCCGTTCCGCCGGAAGAGACGGGCCATTCGCCTCCTCAGAACTGGTTCGGCGAACAGCCTCGGATGACGGAGCAACGCCGCCGCCGCCCTCGGGAGAACCCGCAGGAGGAGCCTGCCGGAATAGGGCCGATCCACCATCGAGGTGAACCCGATCAACTGCCCCTCGCGGAGCGCCACCAGAACGACGGCGCCGGTATCGTCCAGGAACCACCGATAAGCCGAGCGCACCGCACCGGGCCCCAGTGCCGTCACGATGTTCTCATCGGCGGGGAGAGCTTCCATGTGGAGGCGGACGATGCTGCCGAGATGATCCCGGGTCGCTTCCGCGATGGTGATCTCGGTCATGCTCGCTGCCCTCTGCGTGCAGCATCTCTCAGCCATTTCACATCCCGCTTCCAGGCCTCCGCCGACAACCAGCCGCGGCCGGGGAGTTGTCCCAGTGACCGGAGTCCCAGCCACCGCACAACCGAGCCGAGCAGACTGGCCGCCGACACCGCCACAGCCGCCCACCACACGCCGCCGACCGCCAGGAAACTGGCCCCCACGCTCATCCCCGACACCGCTGCCTGGCTGGGCATCAGCCACCGCGATCCATGCAATACGACGAGGGCCGTCCACGACACACCCATCCAGGGAGCGAGGACGAGCGTCACCCCAAAGGCCGCCGGTGCAAATCCGAGGCCGAGATCGTTGCCGGTCACCAGATCGAGGAACGGGCCGAGAGCGACGGCTACCCCCACCGCCACCACCAATCCGAGCACGGTCGGCAATCGAAGACTCCTGGCCAAGACCCGGGAGGCCGGTTCACCACCTCTCAGAAAGGCCGGGAGCATCAGGACTCCAATCCCGCCGAGCAGTTGTGCGAGGGCCTGGATCAACTTGTAGAGCAGATCGAATCCCCCCGCTGATTGCAGGCCGAGCAGCAGCGCCACCACGAGAATCGGCGCATGCATCTGTGCCCAACGCAACCCTTCGGTTCCGACCTCGCGGGAGAACCACCGCGGACTGCCGATGACGCTATCGCTGCGAGTCCAGATAACGAGTGCGCCGACAATGGACCCCGCACCCACCGCGAGCAGCGCCGTCTGAGGAGTGAGCCGACCGAGAAGAACAAGTGCCGCGATGACGATCAATCGGCTCATCTGAGCGCTCACCGCGCCGATGGCGAACCGCCGCTGTCTTCCCGCGAGGATGAGCCCCGGAACGTGGATGAACATGATCGCACTCGCCGCCGAGGCTGCCAGCAGCGCGACCAGGCCGCCGACTCCTTCGAACACGAAGGCAGCCGGACCCAGCAAGACCGCCCCGATCACCCACCACCGGGCCGTCGTGGCCGCCCAACCTCCGGGCTCCGTCGACCGGGATCTCACGGCGGCGGCCTGCAACACAGTCGTCTTCCACGGGATCATGGAAGCCTCGAGGAGCGCCAACAAGATCACAAATCGCCCGTACTGGTCCAGGCCGAGGGCTCGCGCAGCGATCACCAAGGACACGAGCGATGCGCCGCGGCCCACTGTCTGGCCGCCTGCCTGCCAGGCATAACGATGGAGGGTCGTCGTCGTGTGTGTTGTCATGGCGTCGGAACCCGCTTCGAGCACCAGCATCCTAGGAAAGCAGTCTCTTGCTCCCCGTGCCAGAGAAAGGCCGCCCAGATGGCCGGACTGCCCGCCTGCCGGGCGAACCGGTGCAGGGTGGTGGTAGGGCGGGTCATCAGGCCGGGTCGGCGTCTCCCTCCCCGTCGGCAGGGCCGGTCTCGACGGCCGCAGGCATCTCCGCAGAAGACACTGCCGGTGCGGCGAAAGCCCGGCAGGCCATCGACCGCCGCAGCACATCGTCCTTCTCTACCAACATACGTTCCAGGATCGGGCCCAGATCGGCCCGCTCCAGGAGGCTGGCGATCAGGTCACGCGTCGACTGCTCGATGCGGTAGCAGGGGAAGAAGGACGTGAAGTAGCCCCGGGCGGCCTCGACCTCCCACTCGGCGAACAACCCGGGCAGGCCCTCGAAGAACCGGGGCACATAGGGCTCCAGCATCTCCTGCTGGCGGCGGCGCCAGAACCCGGATGCACCCGCCAGCGCCAGGTGCAGCGAGTCGTAGCCGTGATCGTGCAGGCGCTCCCACACCTCCTCTTTGACCTCCGGGATGGGACGGGCCGCCTCGGCCCCGGCCATCGCCCGGTCGCCCCGGTCGCTGCCGTCTCTCTCTCTTTCGGCGGCCAGTCGCTCCCCGGCGTCTGCTGCGCCCACGCCGATACCGGCCACGGCGACGCTCCATCGCATGTCCTGGTCGATGGCCAGCCCATCGGGCGGTTCGTCCATCAGCGCCGCTGCGACCGTTTGCTCCTCCGGGCCGGACGCCAGGCCGATCAGGGCCCTGGCCCACAGCACCTGCAGATCACCCTGAGGAACCGTGTCGATGGCAGCTCTGGCGGCGGTGACGAAGGCTGCCTCCTCTGCATCGATGAGATCCTCAGGCACATAACTCCCGACGGCGGCACCGGCGGTGGCGGTGATCATCTGCACGATCGACAGACTCGCCTCCTGGGGAAGGCGGGTCCTCACCAGTTCCAGGTACTCGAGGGACGAGAAGGTCTGGTCCCTCACCATCTCCCACAACGACCCCCATACCTGCTGACGCAACAGGGGGTCACCGATCTCAGAGATGTTCGCCTTTGCCCAGGCGATCGAGATCGGATCGAGCGCCACCTTGGCGTATCCGTGATCGCTCCAATTGGGATAGACGAACACCGGGGCGGCGGTGCCTATAGCCTCATCGACACGGTGCTGCGGGCCGTCGAAGGACGCGGGCAAGATCCGTGCCGAACCGTCGGCATCGAGCAGAGCCACCTCCAGATGGTGGGGCCGGAGAGTGGGATGGTCGTCGGGTGCCGTCTGACGGAGTTCGAAGCCGTCGATCTTGCCTGCGGTGGCCGACCATTCAGCGCCGATGGTGTTCAGCGACGGCGCCATCAGCCACCGTGAGGCCCAGTGGACCAGGTCCACCCCACTCCCATCCTGGAGAGCGGCCAGGAAGTCGGCCAGGGCTGCGTTGCCGAAACGGTGGCGCCGGAAGTAGGCCTGCATCCCGGTGCGGAACGCCTCCATGCCGATGGTCGCCACCAGTTGCTTGAGGACCGCAGCGCCTTTGCCGTAGGTGATGCCGTCGAAGTTGAGGAACGTCTCGTCGGTGCTGGGGACATCGTCGGCGATCCTGTGGGTGGTGGGCAATTGGTCCTCGCGGTACGCCCACAGCTTCATCCTGTAGTTGAAGTCCTGCCAGATGGTCGGGAACCGCCCGTCGGCAGCGAGCGCCAGGTAGGACACATATGAGGCGAACGACTCGTTGAGCCACAGGTCGTTCCACCACTTCAGCGTCACCAGGTCGCCGAACCACATGTGGGCCAATTCGTGCAGCAGGTACTCGGCCCTGCGTGCGATCTGGTCCTCGGTGGGCGGGTCGCGGAAGATCACCGTGTCGGTATAGGTGACGGCCGCGACGTTCTCCATGCCGCCCCAGTTGAACTCGGGGACGAACAACTGGTCGTACTTCCCGAACGGGTACGGCTCGTCGAACAGGTCGGCGTAGAAATCCATGCCGGCCTTGGTCACCGAGAAGATCGACTCGGCATCCAGGTACTCCATGTGGGTGGCGCGCACGTACAGGCCCAATGGGATGCCCTTGTGCTCATCGTGAACCGAGGCGAACGGCCCTGCGCATACCGCCAGCAGGTAGGTGCTGAACGGCAGCGTCTCGGCGAACACCCTGCGGCTCCGGCCATCGGGCAGTTCCTGACGGTCGATCTCGGCTCCCGCGGTGACCACGGCCCAATCCGAGGGGGCGGTCACCGACACCCGGTAGATCGCCTTCAGATCGGGTTGGTCGAAGCAGGGAAACAACCGGTGCGCCGAATACGGCTCGAACTGGGTGTACAGGTACTCGGAGCCGTCCTCCGGATCGATGAACTGATGGAAGCCCTCACCGGTCTTGTCGTAGCGGCGCTCGTAGGAGATACGGATCTCATTGTGGGCCGCCAGCAATCGGGCGGGCAGGGCGATCCGGGAACCGTCCCATGCCGGGTCGTGGACCTCCCCGTTCACCTCGAACCGATCGATCCGGCCGCCGACCCACTCCATGAAGGTATCTCCATCGGAGTGGTCGAAGGTGACCGTGAGGTCGCCGCGATACAGCTTCCCCCCCGCCTCCAGGTCGAGATCGAGCGAGTACGCGATGTTCGAGATCTGGAGCGCCCTGGCCTGGGCCTCGGCTTCGGTCAGGCGTTCGCGGACAACGGGGGACGGCTCCATGGGACTCCTTCGGCAACGTCCCGGCGACGATACCCGACCCGCAGCCGTCGTCGTCCCATCTCTCCTTGCTTCAGCCCTGCTCACTCCGCAGGAAGGCGATCAATGCCTCGATCTCCTCCGTCGAGAGCACACTTCCCCAGGCCGGCATGCCGCCACGGCCATCCTCGATCACAGCCTGGACGGCGGCATCGGCCCGGCCTGCGATGACCGATCCTGCTCCAAGAGCGGGGCCGACACCGCCCTGCAGATCGCTGCCGTGGCAACCGCCGCAGCTGGTCGAGAAGATCTCAGCGCCCTGAGCCGCCAGACCGCCGGTGGCCGGATCCGTCTCGGCGGGTTCCGGTTCTGGGGCGGCGAAGGTGGTGGCGACGGTTGGTGGAGTCGGGAACTCCACAGGTTCGTTCTCCTGAGGATCACGCCACCCCGGGAAATCCGGTGCATCATCCTCCAGGGACCTCAGGTACACGGCGACCGAATCGATCTGCTCCAGGGTCATCGGGCCGCTGAAGTCCAGTGAGTAGGCGCTCATCTGCGACCCCGGCACGCCGACTGCGATCAACTGGCGGATCTGCTCGTCTGCGGATGCCAGGAACTGCTCGGAATTGAGAGCCGGACCGATCCCGCCGAGGCCGTCGGCGCCGTGGCACGCCGCGCAGTTGAGGGCAAAGAGGTGCTCACCCTGCTGGGCCTGCGAATCCAGCAGCGTCTGGCCGGCCTCCTCGCGGCTCCCCGGTTCGTACAACCGGTAGGCGGGGAATGCGACAACAGCCAGGGCGATCAGTGCCAGTCCCCACATCATCCAGCGGTTGGTGGCCTGTTCGAGGCCCTCGTCGTAGGGGCGCTCAGGCATGGCCGCCCTCCGTACATCCGGGCCCCGTGGGGGGTTCGTCGATCGACTCGTCTCCGGGCGGGCGGCCCTCCGACTTTGCCCCGGTGTCCACCATCACGATGCCGTCTTCGATACGGACCGGATACCGATCGAGCCCGCGAGGCGCCGGACCGGCCCGGTACTCGCCTGCCCGGTTGAACACAGACCCGTGACAGGGGCATTCGAACTGACTGGATGAGTCGCACCAGGGGACCCTGCAGCCGAGATGGGTGCACGTCTCCGACATGGCGACGACCTCCCCGCCCACTCTGGTCAGGTAGACCCTGGCCGTCGGAACCGCCAGGACGCCGTCTTCGGGGACCTGGTCCTCGGGCACGGTGCTCACCTCGCCGCCAAACCCCGATTGGTCACGGGGCCGGAGGAAGTCCCAACTGGTAATGGCCCCGGCGACACCCACAAGAGCGAGGCCGTACTTCCACGACCGCGACAGGAACTCGCGTCGTTCGAGGGCGTCACTCATAGCTCACCATGCCATTCATCCCAGGGCCAGACCCATTCCCAATTGGGCCCGCGGAAGGCGAACCCGATGATCGTGAGGACGATCCACAACACCATCCAGATCGTGAAGGTCGTGACCGCCACCTTGCGGAATCGGGCCCCCACACGGGGGTTGCGGTCCACGTACGGCAGGGCGATCAATCCCATCACCACCGCCCCCGGGAACAGCACCCCGGCCACCATCGGGTGGAACCACGACAGCAACTCCTGGACCGCAGCGAAGTACCACGGGGCCTTCTCCGGGTTGGGGGTGTTGGTGGGATTGGCGATCTCACGAAGTGGGGCATCGAACAGCAGCGAGATCGCCATCACCAGCAGCACCACTCCGATGGCCACCACCGCGTGGCGAACGATCAGGTGCGGCCACACCATGACCAGATCCTGTTCCTCGGGGACCTTTCGTTCCCCGCCCGGCGGAATCCCGGGCACGATGCCCAGAACCCGTTTGCCGTCCACGATCTTCGGCTCCTGATCAGGCATCGTCGCCTCCCTGATCGAGCATGGCGTCCTTGCGCCAACGCCACAGGTGAATGACGATCAGCAGCACCAGCAGCACCGGAAGCACCGCCACATGGAGGACGTAGAACCTCAACAGTGTGGCCGACCCCACCTCAGGACCACCGACCAGAATCTCCTGCACCGTGCCGCCGATCACGGGGACGAACCCGGCCATGGCGGTGCCCACAGTGACCGCCCAGTAGGCCAACTGATCCCAAGGGAGCAGGTACCCGGTGAACGACAGCAACAGCGTCAGCACCAGCAGCACCACTCCGATCACCCAGTTGAATTCGCGAGGCGACTTGTAGGCGCCCCGGTAGAACACCCTGGCCATGTGCGCAGCCACGGCCAGCACCATCAAATGTGCCGACCAGCGGTGAACGTTGCGGATGAACTGCCCGAAGGCAATATCGGTCTGCAGGCTCTGGATGTTGCCGTACGCAAGCGACGGCGACGGCACATAGAAGAACATGAGGTAGATGCCCGAGATGATCAGCGACACGAACAGCGTCAGCGAGATGACCCCCAGGAACCACGAGTAGCGGAAGGTCAGTTCCTTGCGGCGCACCTTGACCGGGTAGATGTGCAGCAGGAAGTTCGACCAGTGGCCGGCGGCCCGATCGCGCTCGGTGACGCGGTCCGGCGACCGGAAGACGGATCTCCCAACGGCGGTCCTCCGCATACGTTCGACGATGTTCATCCCGACACACCCGCTCCCGTCATCTCGAGTGCGGGTACCCCCACACCGGTCCAAACCCCCATCGACAATGCCCTGGTGGGGCACCGCTCGATGCACAGCCCACACCGGATGCAGGATGTCTCATCCAGCATCAGCGCCGTCCCCGCTGCGCCCGATTCGATCTCCCCTCCGGGCACGAGGGAGATCAGGTCCAGCGGGCATACATCCGAGCACAGAGCGCACAGCACGCAAGCATCGACGTCGAGGAGGATGTTGGCGAAACATCGCAGGCAGCGTTTGGCCTCGCAACGTGCCCGCTCGGGGGTGAAGCCCAGTTCGACCTCCTGCAGGCCCACCCGACGCTCGGTGGGAAGGGCAGGCACTTCGACCCGTTCGATCCGGTCGTACACGTCGTCGAGACGGTGGAATTGCTGCAACTGGACCATCTGCCCCGGCGGTTGCTCGGCGGGGGCCTCGCCCGACAGTTCCTGATGGATGGAGGAAGCCGCCTTGCGCCCTTCGGCTATGGCCACGATCAGGGTGCGGGGCCCGAAAGCGGCATCGCCACCCGAATAGACCCCAGCCAACGAGGTGGCCATGGTCTCGAGGTCGGTGGCGATGGTCCCCCGCGGTGAGATCTCGATACCGGACAGGGACTCCAGATCCACCGCCTGGCCTATCGCCAAGATCACAGTGTCGGCTGCGATCACCGACCGGTCCTCCTGGTCGAATTGGGGAGCAAATCGTCCGTCGGAGTCAAAGACCGAAACCACCCCGATGGTCTCGAGGCCGACGACCGCCCCATCCTCGGTCACGATCGCAGAAGGCCCCCTCCGATGGGTGAACTCGATACCCTCGATCTCGGCTTCCTCGATCTCGAATTCGGCAGCCGGCATCTCCTCGCGGGACTCGAGAGCCACCACCGTGACCTCGGTGGCGCCCGCCCGCTTGGCACTCCTGGCGACGTCGAAGGCCTCAGTCAGCGCCCCCCTGTGCTCCTCGGCCTCAAAATCCGCCGAGGTCTCCTCATAGGCCGCGGCCCGCAACGCGGTCCTGGCGGCGTCCATCGCCACGTTCCCGCCGCCGATCACCACGACCCGGCCCCCGATGTCCACACGGAAACCCTGGTTCACGTTGACCAGGTACTCGATGGCACGGAAGACCCCGTCGGCATCGTTGCCCGGCAGGTCCAGGCCCCTCCCCAGTGATGCCCCCGGCGCCAGGAAGAGCGCATCGTGACGATCCCGCAACTCGTCGAGCATGATGTCGGTGCCCATTCGGGTGCCGTATTCGACATCCACACCCAGGCCGATGATGGCGTCGATGTCACCCTGCAGCAGGTCCCGGTCGAGGCGGTACTCGGGGATGCCCAGCAGCATCATCCCGCCCAGGCGATCGGTGGCTTCGTACAGAGTCACCCGGTAGCCCAGCAGGCGGAGATCGTGGGCGGCGGCCAGGCCGGCAGGCCCACCCCCGACGATGCCGACACTCTCCGCCCGATCCTGTTCGGGGGCGCTGCCGACCCGCATCCACTCCCCGGCGGCTCCGGCCTCGGTCCCATACTTCTCGGTGACGAAACGTTTGAGGGCCCTGATGGCGATGGGGCGGTCGATCTCCCCGCGGCGGCAGGCGTCCTCGCAGGGCGCAGCACACACCCGCCCGCAGACGGAGGCAAACGGGTTGGGAAGCCTGGCGGTCAGGTAGGCATTGAGATCATCACCATCGGCGATGGCCGCCACATAGGCCCCGGCATTGGTATGCACAGGGCAGGCGGCGAGACAGGGGATGTTCTCATCGAAGAACGAGAGAGCATCCGCCATCAGATCAAACCGGAGTGCTGGGCCCACCGGAGAGAGAACAACCCGGCGGCCAGGAACACGAACCAGACACCGGTCCCGGCGAGGTCACGGATGATCGGGGGGGCAGAGGCGACAAACGAGAGTTTCAAGACGAACGACGGCAACCAGATGGTTGCAACGATGAAATACAGGGTGATCGCCAGGCCGATGGCGTAGGCGCGCACCCACGTCTGAACCAGTCGCACATCGTTGAACCCCTCCGACATGGGCGGCATCCTAACCATCCTTCATCAGCCTTTGCTATGAGCCTCCGCCCGATGCCGCAGCACCGGTCGTCCCCGGAGCCGCTACGGTGACCGGTGGCCGATTCCCAATCGTGGAGGGTGACATGCAGCGATATCGACGGGGTGCTGTATGGGCAGCCTTACTAGCGTTGACCCTTACTGCGTGCGGGGCAGACGACGAGACCACCCCATCGGCGCCCGATTCCGTCGAGTTGAGTGAGGTGGGCCTTACAGGCAAGACACTGTACGAGGCCAACTGTTCGATGTGTCACAAGAACGATCTCACAGGTGCCGTCGGCCCCGCCCTCGGCCCCGGGTCGGAGGCTGCCGGCAAGCCGATTGATACGTTGCGCCTACAGATCATTCAAGGAGGCGACGGCATGCCCACCTGGGGTGAGCGCCTGGACGACGGCGAGATCGACGACCTGCTCGCCTTCCTCTCCGAATCCCAGGGCCGCTGATCATCCGTCCGATCCCCGGAGGAGCTTTCGCCCATTCGCGACGGCGGCCTTGCTTCCTAGACTCGCCCGGATGACCGACCGCCTGATAGACCTGCAAGGCATCGGGGTACGCCTCGGCGACACCCCGATTCTGCGCGGCCTGGACCTGCAGGTCGACGCAGGCGAGGTCGTGGGCCTGGTCGGCGCCAACGGATCAGGCAAGACCACCTTGCTGCGAATCGTGGCCACCCTCATGGCTCCGACCAGCGGAGTAGGCAGGGTGCTCGGCGCCGGTCTGACCGAGGAGGCTCGTTTCGACATCCGCCGCCGCATCGGCCTGATCGGCCATACCCCGGCCTTGTACCCGAACCTCTCCCTGGAGGAGAACACCCTCTTCGTCGCGCGCCTGGCCGGCGCCGAGACCGGGATGGTGGGCGCCGCCCTCGACCAGGTCGGACTGGCCGGCGCCCGGCACCGCCGGGCCATCCAGTGCTCCCACGGCATGCAGCGCCGGGCCGAATTCGCCCGCCTGCTGATCACAAGACCCGACCTGGTGCTTCTCGATGAGGCCCATGCCGGCCTCGACCACCAGGCCGCAGATCTGGTCGCCTTCATCATCAATGGGGTGCGATCCCGCGGCGGCGGAGCGGTGCTGGTCTCCCACGAGCACAACCGCATCACCCCACTGGCCGACCGGGTGGTCGAATTGAGGAATGGCGCGATCGGAACCTGGGAGGCGCCGTGAGCGGCTTCTGGACCCAGGCTCTCGAGATCGCCCGCAAAGACCTGCGCACCGAGGTTCGCACCGGAGAGGTGTTCCTGATCACGATCCCGTTCGGGGCGGTGGCGCTGATGCTGATCCCCCTGGCGGTCGGCACCGACACCGCCCTGTTGCGCAACATCGGACCGGGCATGTACTGGACCATCATCCTGCTGTTCGGGGTGCTGGTCGCCCTCCGCCAGAGTGGGGTCGAAGGCACCACCCAGGAGGATCTGCTCTCCCTGCTGGGGATCGATCCCGCCGCACGCTTCGCCGGGCGGGCCGGGGCGACCACGCTGCTGCTGCTGGCGTTCGAACTGGTGCTGGGGCCGGTGGCGCTGGCCCTCTACGACCCTCAGCCAAAGGGGTGGCTGTGGATCGCCGCCCTCATCCCCCTGGTGGCCGTCGGTCTCGGTCTTCTGGGCACCCTGGCGGCCACCATTGCGGCCAGCATCGCATCGATGGCATTGGTGCCGCTGCTGGTCGCCCCGCTGTCTGTCCCGATCCTGCTGGCGGCCAGCCAGACCATGGACGGATTGAGGTACGGGAACCCTATCCTCGGCTGGATCCTGCTGCTGGTCATCATGGACTTGCTCCTGGCGGTGGCAGGCGTGCTGAGCGCCCGTCCCCTGCAGGAGGCATCCAGGTGAACAAGACGAGAATGCTCCAGATCGCCGCCGTCACCACGATGGCGGCAGCGCTGGTCATGGCTCTCGTGGTGGGCGAGGAACAGACCATGGGCAATCTGGCCCGGGTGTTGTTCGTCCACGTCCCATCCGCCTGGCTGGCCTACCTGGCCTTCGTATTCACCCTCCTGGGGAGCGCCCTCTACCTGTGGAAGAAGGATCTGAAGTGGGATAGATTCGCCGCCTCCTCCGCAGAGGTCGGTGTCTTCTTCACCACGCTGACCATCGCCCTCGGCATGATCTGGGGCCGCTCTACCTGGGGCGTGTGGTGGACCTGGGATGCCCGCCTGGTGCTGACGGCGGTGATGCTCTTCGTCTACCTCGGCTACCTGGCGCTGCGCAGGTCGATACCCGAGCGAATCTCCCGGGCCCGCCGGTCCGCATGGCTCGGGATCCTGGGGATCATCCAGATCCCGATCGTGCACTTCTCGGTTCTGTGGTGGCGCACCCTGCACCAGGCACCCACTGTGCTGCGGCCGGGCGACATGCAGATGGACCCTCCTTTCATAGCAGCGCTCTTCGCAGCCTTGTTCGCATTCACGATCGTCTATGTCGTGCTGATGCGAAGGCGCATCGAACTTGCCTTGCTGGAGGACCGCTTCGACGAGATCGTGGCGGCCGAGGAACGGGAGGTGGCCGGTGAGGCGATCACGGCCCCCCGGTACGAGGACGCCCCCAGAGCCTTCGATACCGAAGACCGGGCATCCGGCGGTACCCGCAATCTGTCGGTGGTGCTGCCCGCCGTTGCCGCCATCCTGGTAGTGGCCGCTGTGGCAATCGTCAGTTCGCAGGCGACGTCTCTGACCAACTGGGGTTGGGTCGCCTACGCCTACACGGTCACCTATGTTGCGATGATCGCCTATGTCACATGGCTCATCTGGCGGATTCGGACGACCCGCCGGCGAGTCGAGGAGGTTCGATGAGGCGCTACGGACGATTTGTGATCCCGGCACTGGGCCTGGTGGTCGTGCTGCTCGGGTTCCTGCTGTTCAACCTGAAGGACAGCCTGGTCTTCTTCCGCACCCCCACCGAGGTCGTCCAGGAGGCCACCCCCGGCGCCGAAGACAGGATGCGGCTCGGCGGCCAGGTGGTGGCCGGCACCATCGTCGAGGACGACGGGAGCGTCACCTTCGACGTCACCGACGGCATCACCACCATCTCGGTCTCCCACACCGGCGCCCCACAACAGTTGTTCCAGGAAGGCATCGGTGTGGTGATCACCGGCACCTGGGACGGCGACCTGTTCCGCTCGGACGAGATGATGGTGAAGCACGACGAGCAGTACCGGACGGATGACGGCTCGGTCTACGAACCGGGCGAGTACCCGACCGGCGGCTGAGAGCACCCGCCCGCAGGACGAAGCGGCGCTTGCGAGATCTGGACTGCGGGTTTCCCCAGCCTCAGTCGCCTTCGAACAGGCCCTGGAGCAGCGCCCGCACAGCATCGGGCATACCCTCGGCGACCGGCCGCGGCGAAAATCCCAACTCGGTGCGCGCCCTGGTGTCGTCGCCCAGGTAGGTGACCCCCGCCCCTGCTCTGATTCGCTCGGCTCTGGCAGCCAACGGAGGCACAAGAAGCCCCAGGGCTCGCAGGACACCGGCCACCGGCCGCAGTGCCTTGCCCGGGAACGGCAGCGGCCCCCTGCGTTTGCCCACCAGGCGGCCCGCCAATCGCATGACGTTCAGCAGAGTCTCCGCCTCGCCGCAGATCAGGTAGGAGCGGCCGGGCCGCCCCTGTTCCATTGCCAACAGGTGCCCGGCCGCCACATCCTCCACATGTGCCCACGAGTAGGCGTTCACCGTGGGAGCGAAGGGGAACTTGCCCAGCAGGTAGGAGCGGAGCAGGCGGGCCAGGTCACCGTCGTCACCGGGCCCATAGGCCACACCGGGTTGCACTATCACCAGGGGCAGGCCTCTCCTCATCATCGGGACCGCCACCTCATAGTGCGCCTCCCACTTGGTGCGGTCGTAGATCGTCAGGTGTTTTCCCTCGTACCGGCGTTCTTCGGTGAACCGCTGGCCCCCGGTATCCGAGAACACCGAGACGGTGCTGGTGTAGATCCCCTTGGGGATATGCAGTTCGCGGATCAACTCCAGCACGTTGCGGGTGCCCTGCACGTTGACGGCCTCGGCGGTCTTGGAGTCGCGGGAGCCGATCCGTGTCCAGGCGGCGGCGTGGAACACCCCGTCGGCACCCCTCATGCCCCGGCGCATCGATTCCTTGTCCCTCACATCCCCCAGATGGGGACGGACCCCGTATTCCGCCAGCGCCCTCGCCTGGTCGCGGCTGCGTACCAGCGTGGTGACGGCATGGCCCTCGGCCAGCAGCAACGAGGTGAGATAGCGGCCGACGAAGCCGGTCGCCCCGGTCACGAAGTAGTGCACCCCGGCATCCTATTGCCGGCAGGCCGCCCCGGTGGAGACCACAGCCTTCCCGCGCCGTGC
>CBDUUY010000022.1:0-15555 GCA_965370535.1 uncultured bacterium | reverse complement strand
CACTTCTTCATCACCCACCTAGCGGAATCGGTTGGAGCGCGATGCAGTGAGGGCGCCGCGCATGGTGCCGGCCACCGCCACCATGAACACGACGGCCAGCATCAGCGCAACTGTCAGTTCGAGAAGGCTGAACCCCTCTTCGCGGCGCAGCGCGGCCGGCGACCCTCGGTCCATGGTCTCGCAATCCATCTTCGGTGACTCACAGTGTCATCGACCACTGTGAGTAGCCGCTTGAACCGAATCAGTCCCGGCCGCCGCCGGGGACCAAGCGATATGCAGCAAATACCCCCTCGATGCCACGGAGCGCCGCCAACCCGGCCTCCAACTGGTCGGTATCCGACAGTTCGACCTCGAACTGCAGCACGGCCACCCGGTCCCGCCCCCGCACCGATGAAGAAGCCACGATGTCGAGGCCCTGGTCGGAGAGTTCGCTCGTGACGTCCCGCAGCAACCTCGGCCGATCCAGCGCCTCCACCTGGAGCCTGGCCCTGAATGCCCCCCTTTGGTCCTGACCCCAGGCGACCTCGACCATACGCTCGGGGCGGTCCCCCAGCGCCACGATGTTGGTGCAGTCGGCGCGGTGCACCGACACCCCCCGGCCTACAGTCACAAAGCCGACGATCGGGTCCCCCGGCACCGGTGAGCAGCAACGCGCCGCCCGGGTCCACATGTCCTCCATACCCTCGACGACGATGCCGCCGCTCGGCAGGTGTTCCTCCCGTTGATCGCGCGGTGGTGCGAGGACATGGTCATCATCCTCGACATCCTCGGGGGGACGCACAGCCTTGACCAGGCGGCCCACGGCAGTGGCCGCCTGCACGTTGTTCTCCCCAATCGCCACATACAACGATTCGAGGTCCCGGTATCCGAATCCACCAGCCACCTCGCCGAGATGTTCGTCGCGCGTCGCTGCGGTCAGGCCCAGGCCCTCCTTCCTCAGCAGTTTGGCGACCTGGTCCCGGCCCTCGGCCTCAGCCGACTCGCGCCTCTCCTTTGTGAACCACTGGCGAATCTTGGCCTGCGCCCGCGAAGTCCTCACGAACGCGAGCCAATCCCTGCTCGGCCCCGCCGTCTGGGACTTGGAGGTGATCACCTCGACGATGTCACCCGATTCGAGAGAGCGGTCCAACGGCACCAACCGCCCGTTGACCTTCGCGCCGCTGCAACGGTGGCCTACCTCGGTATGGACCGAGTATGCAAAATCCACCGCCGTGGCTCCACGGGGCAGTGATTTGACATCACCTGCCGGGGTGAGCACGAACACCTCATCCTGGTAGAGGTCGATCTTGAGCCCGGCCAGGAACTCCTCGGGATTCTCGTACTCCTCGGTCAGATAGTTGATGGATCGCAGCGCCTCCACCTCCGGTCCCGCCCCCTCCTTGTAACGCCAATGGGCGGCAATGCCCCGCTCGGCCCGTTCGTGCATCTCGGTGGTGCGGATCTGCACCTCCAGCGGCTTGCCGTCCGGACCCACGACGGTGGTGTGGAGGCTCTGGTACAGGTTGAACTTGGGCATCGCGATGTAATCCTTGAACCGGCCGTGCACCGGCGGCCAGCGCGTGTGAACGATGCCGAGCGCCGCGTAACAATCGGCCACCTCGGGGGCGACGATGCGGATCCCGATCAGGTCGTGGATCTCTTCGAACGACCTCCCCGCATCAGCCATCTTCCGGTAGATGGAGAAGATGTGCTTCGGCCGGCCGGTGACCGTGGCACTCACCCCCTGGCCGGCGAGCATGCTCTCGATCTCGGCGGTGATGCCGGCCAGGTAGGCGTTCCGCTCCGGGGCCCTATCCCGCAGCAGCGCCACGATCTCGGCGTAACGAAGGGGATGGAGGATCTCGAAGCAGCGGTCCTCCATCTCGTGCTTGATCTCCTGCACACCGAGACGGTGAGCCAGTGGGGCGTACACCTCGAGGGTCTCGCGGGCGATCCGCTCCTGCTTGGCAGGGGGGAGCGGGGCGATGGTGCGGATGTTGTGAAGACGATCGACCAGTTTGATCAGCAGCACCCGCACGTCACGAGCGAGGGCAACCACCATCTTGCGGATCGTGGCGGCCTGTGCCTGCTCCCGATTGGAGAACTTGACCCGGTCCAACTTGGTGACGCCGTCGATGAGAACTGCGGTGGTGGCGCCGAACTCCTCCTCGACCTGCTCCAGAGTGAAATCGGTGTCCTCCACCGTGTCGTGCAGCAGAGCTGCCGCGATCGTGTGGGCATCGAGTCCGTACTCGGCCAGGATCCGGGCCACCTCGAGGGGATGGGTGATGTAGGGGTCGCCGCTCTTGCGATACTGCCCGTCGTGCAGCCGGAATGCCTCCCGGTAGGCGCGATGGATGATGCGATCTGATGCAGCCGCATGGTGGCCGCGAAACGCAGCCAGCACCGGTTCCAACTCGGCGATCAGCGCATCGTCGGGGCGCTCGACAGGGTCGGGAGCCGGCATCACACAGCCCCGGGGCCCTCACACGTCGCCCGTATGCGCTCCGCTGTCACATCCATCCGCGGATTGTACGACGCTGGTCAGCGACTCCGTCGGCGCTTTCTGGGCGCCCGGGCCACTGCCCCCGTCAAGGAACCGGCCGCCTCAGAGGGGTCCTCGTCGGGTGCCACGATGCCCCGGGCGGCGTACTCGCCTGCCCCACCCTTGCGCATCACCCGGCGACGCATCCGCTGCCAGCGCTCCTCGCGTTCCTTCCACATCGCCAGCAGAGGCGCCGCGACGAAGATCGAGGAGTAGGTACCGACGGCGATCCCGATGAACAGCGCCAGAGCGAACTCGCGCAGCGTGGTGGCGCCGAGCAAGAACGAGCCGACGAACAACAGGCTTCCGACCGGCAACAGGCTGGTCATCGAAGTGATGATCGACCTCATCAGCACCTGATTCATGGACATGTTGACCAGGGCCGAGTAGGTGTGCCGTTCTCCGCGCTCGCTGACGTTCTCGAGTACCTTGTCGAACACCACAACGGTGTCGTACAGCGAGTACCCCAGGATCGTCAGCACCGCGATGATCGTCTCCGGAGTCACCTCGAAACCTATCAGCGAGTAGACCCCTGCCGTGAAGACCAGGTCGTGCGACAGCGCCGCCAGCGCGGCCATCGCCATCTTCCACTCCAGCCGGAACGAGATGTAGATGGTGACGGCGATCAGGAAGATGATCAACGCCCGAATGGCGGTGGATATCACCCGGGACCCAAAGGTGGCACTGACCGCTGAGAACTCGCCGACTTCTCCGCCGGCCACCTCGGCGACCACCGCTTTGAGTCGCTCTTGCTGATCGGCGCTCAGTTCCTCCGTCTCGACCCGGATGTCTTCCCGGCCGGACAGGTCGTGAACCGTCTGCACCGTGGCGCTGTCGAGGCCGATACCGGCAACCGCATCCCGCATCTCACCGACCGAGACGCCGTTGACGTTCTCCACCTCGAGGTTGACGCCTCCCTCGAACTCGATGCCCAGGTTGAAGCCGTGCAGTGCAATTGTCAGCACTGAGATCAGGAGGACAGCACCCGAAAACGCGAACCAGCGGCGCCGGTTCCCCACGAAGTCGATGTGGATGTCTCCCCTGTAGGCCCTCTGGAGGAAATTCACAGCACCGCCTCCTTGGCCACGCCGGTGGCTCCTCGAATACTCAGCTTCCCTCCATCACCAAAGCGGGTCCTGGCGACGAGAGCCACGGCCGGCCGGGTGTAGAAGTAGGCGATGGCGACATCGGCTGCTGTGGCGATACCCAGAGCCAGGGCGAAGCCCTTCACCGACCCGATCGCCAGGAAATACAGCAGCGCCGCAGCAAAGAACGACACCGTGTCGGCCGTCAGGATGGTCCGGAACGCACGAGAAAAGGCATGGTCGATCGCCGATTGCAGCGACCGCCCCTTGTGGACCTCTTCCTTGATCCGCTCGAAGTACACGATATAGGAGTCCGAGGTGATGCCCACCGACACGATCACGCCTGCCACGCCGGCCAGAGTCAGCGTCACACCACTGGTCACCCCCAATACCCCGAAGGCCACGTACACGACCGAACCGAACACGGTGAGGCCGATGATGTTGACCAGGCCCAGGAAGCGGTAGTAGAGCAGCATCGCCAGGGCAACCAGCACGAGGCCACCGAGACCGGCCACCAGACCGGCCGACAGCGAGTCTGCGCCCAGCGTCGCCGAGATCTCCTTGGCGTCCAACTCGACGAACGAGACGGGCAGGGCGCCGTAGCGCAGCACGACGGCCAGATCCTTCGCCTCCTGCTCGGGATTCTCGGCGTTGCCGAGGGTGATGATGGCGGTGCCTCCCGAGATCCCTTCCTCGGGGGTGATCTCTCTGTGCATCTGGGGCGCCGAGATGACCTCGCCGTCGAGAACGATGGCGAACTGCCGCTCGGGATCGCCGTCCGGGAATGAGGCCAATTCTTTGGTGATCGTCGTGAACTTGTCGCCGCCCGACGGGCTGAAGTCGAGACGCACGATCCACTCACCGATGCCTCCACCCGAGACACCCAGAGTTCCGCTTCCGCCGCTGGATTGGTACAGCGTCTCCGCACCGGCGAGGTCGGCGCCCAACAGGGCGTTTTCGGGGGTGCCTTCGGGGGCATCGGGGTTGATCCTGGGGTCGTCGCACTCGCCGTCGGCCCACACCTGGCGGCTGCAGGCCGGGGCTACGTGGTAGGACTGACCGGTCTCGGGGTCCATCATCCAGGCTTCCCGAAGCGGGTCGTCGTTGAGCGTGAACCCGGTCACCGGGTGCACACAACCGGGCTGCCCCGCCAGATCGGCATCGAGATCGCACAACGAGATCCCCTCGGGCAGCACCGTGGTCAGATCCAGCGGCTCCGGCTCTTGAGGCACCGTGGTGGTGGTCGTCGTCGTCGTGGTGGTGGTCGTGGTGGAGGTGTCGGCGCCGCCGGCCTCGGTGGTGGTCGTAGCGGAGGTGTCGGCGCCGCCGGCCTCGGTGGTGGTCGTAGTGTCCTCTGCCTGCGCAAGCGACTCAGCCAGACTGCGCACCTGATCGGCTTCTATCACCAGAAGGCTGACCCCGGCCACCGGGCTGCGGGCGAGCACCGGCCTGAACTCCAACTGTCCGGTGGTGCCGACGGCGGCACGTGCCCGGTCCCTGTCGGTCACACCGGGCAACTCCACCTGGATGTTGCGATCGTCCACCACCTTGAGGATCGGTTCCTGAACCCCGCCGAGCGCTTCGATCCGGCGGGTCATCACCTCGACGGCCTTTTCGAGTACACCGGTATCGGTGCCCTCCGGCGCCTCGAGAATGACGGCGAACCCTCCCTGCAGGTCGAGGCCGAGTTTGGGAGTGGTGCCGGTGATCAGAACGAGCGCCAGGGATCCCCATGCGATCGCCACTGTCACCAGGACCGTAATGAGTGCTGAGCGACGGGGCATCTACTACTCGGAAGCCGGGGGATCGAACTTGTCGGCTACCGCCTTGCGCAGGATTCGCATCCTGCCGCCGCCTTCGATCTGGAGAACGGCGGTTGTGTCATCCATGTACTCGATGGTGCCGATGATCCCACCGATGGTGTGGACCTCGGTGCCCACCTCGAGCGCAGACTGGAGTACCTGTTGGCGTTTGGCCCTGGTCCTCTGCGGTCGGATCAACATGAACCAGAACAGTCCGCCGATGACGACGGCCCACACGATCAGCATCAGGGCACTGCCGCCGGCACTGGAGGTCTCGGTCGTATCGGTCGTCTGGGCAAGGAAGGTCAGCATGGGTCCTCCGGAGGGCCTCGTCGCGGGCCCAAAGGGCGTTGACAGTCCCGACCAATCAGCCGGGACCGGTACATCGTAGCCCCGCCGGAATCAGTCGCGAATCCGGGAGGCGATCGTCTCGGCCCTGAACTGCCCGAAACGGCCCTCCACCACCGCATCCCTCGCACCCCGCATCACCCCGAGCGTGTAGGTGAGATTATGGATGCTGAGCAGGCGGTGGACCAGCAACTCCCCCGTCGCCCGGAGATGCCGCAGGTATGCCCGGCTGTGGTTGCGGCAGGTCCGGCAGGTGCACGACTCGTCGATAGGCCGCGGATCTTCGGCGAACTCGGCCCTCCGAATCGAGAAATCGCCCGTACGGGTCAGCACCTTGCCGTGCCTGGCCAGGCGGGTGGGCCACACGCAGTCGAACAGGTCACAGCCCCTCGCCACGGCGTCGAGCACCCCCTCGGTATCGCCCAGGCCCATCACATACCGCACTTTGCCTTCCGGCAGGTGCTCGACTGCGGCCTCGATGGCCCGGTTGCGATCACCGGCATCCTCCCCCACCGAGAGCCCTCCGATACCAAACCCGGGGAAGCCGAGAGCGGCGGTGGCGGTGGCGCTCTCGGCCCGCAATCCCGGATCCGTGCCGCCCTGGACTATGCCGAAGAGCGCTTGATCGGGACGGCGGTGCACCGCCAGAGCGCGCTCGGACCAGCGCAAGGTGCGTTCCATCGCATCCCTCACAGCATCGCGCTGCGCCGGAAGCCCGACCAGGTGATCGAACACCATGGCGATGTCGGCACCAAGGCGCTCCTGGACCGCGACCGAGTCCTCGGGGGTCATCCGCACCGTGGAGCCGTCGTAGGTGGAGCGGAAGGTGACCCCGTCCTCGTCCAGCGACGGCTCCAGGGAGAACACCTGGTACCCGCCGGAATCGGTGAGGAGCGGCCCCTGCCACGCCATGAAGTCGTGGAGACCGCCCATCCTCTGGATCAAGCCGTCGCCCGGCCGCAACATCAGGTGGTAGGTGTTGGCCAGCACGATCCCGGTACCGGCATCCGCCAGATCGCCGGGGTCGAGGGCCCTCACCGTGGCCCTGGTGCCGACCGGCATGAAGGCGGGAGTGGCGACATCACCGTGAGGGGTGGACAGGGTCCCCGCCCGGACGGGGCCGTCGGTGGCGGCCAAAACGAAACGTACCGGATCGCTCACGAAGGCCTCCCGACGATCATGGCGTCGCCAAAGGACAAGAACCGGTATCCGCGCTCCAGGGCGGCGCCGTACGCCTCCCGCCACGTTTCCCCCATGAATGCGGCGATCATCACGACCAGCGTGCTGCCGGGAACATGGAAATTCGTCACGAGGCGATCGACCACCCGGAATCGGTATCCGGGGGTGATGAACAGGTCGGTGGCCCCATCCCCCGGGCAGATCGCACCGTCGGGCCCGGCTGTGCTCTCGAGTGCCCGCACCACGGTGGTCCCGATGGCCACCACCCTGCCGCCTGCTGCTCTCGTGGCGGCCACCGCGGCCGCCACATCCTCACCGACCCGGTACCTCTCGGCGTGCATCACATGGTCTTCGAGGGTGTCGGTCCCTATGGGCCGGAAGGTGTCGAGGCCTATCTCCAGGTCGATGCCGGTGCGTCGGATACCGCGCTCCTCGAGAGCGGCCAGTACTGCGGGGGTGAAATGCAGGCCGGCCGTGGGGGCTGCGGCCGAACCGATCCGTTCGGCGTAGACCGTCTGGTATCGCTCGTCGTCGTCCAGGCGCCCCTTGAAGTAGGGAGGCAGCGGGACCACCCCCTCCGCAGCGATCGCGTCTTCGGGGTCACTTGCCTCCACGGCGAGAACCGCTCTGCCGTTCTCGGGGCCTTCGACGATCCGGGCGCTGATCGAGCCGAATTGCATCACCGTCCCCGGCCGCAGGCGGCGGGCGGGCCGCACCAGCGCCTCCCACCTGCCATCCCCCAGTGGGTGCAGCAACAGCGCCTCTACCTTGCCTCCGGTCTCCTTGATCCCCAACAGCCTGGCGCGCCGCACCCGGGTCCGGTTGACGACCACCAGGTCTCCGGGGTCCAGCAGACCGGGGAGATCGCTGAAGTGGTAGTCGTCCAGGGTGCCGGCGTCGAGGAGGCGGGCGCGGTCGCGCGGTTCGATGGCCGCCTGAGCAATAGCGCCTTCCGGCAGGTCGTAGAAGAAATCGGCCGTGTACATCGCCCCTTTCGTCACAGGCCTGCGAAGAATTCCACGATGATCTCCGTGGCGCCCAGCCACACCAGTTCGTCGGTATCGGGGTCCGCTTGCACCTCTCTGGGCCATTCGTGGCCGATGCCGCCCAATGCGACGAGCGACACAGTCGCTTCCTCATCGCATGCCGCCCAGCGCCAGTACAGGCCCCTCGGCATCCCGACGGGCGAGACATCGGCCTCGCAACCGTTGGCATCGGCCCACCACGCCGCCCAATCCGGCAGCGACGGCAACAGCGCCTGCCCACCATCGAAGAAGATCACTTCATCCGCCAGGCCGTGAAAGGCGAATACCGGAACCGCCTCGGAGGGCTCGCACTCCATCCAACCCTCATTGGACGCACCCACAGGGGCAATGCCGGCGATCTGGTCTGCCATCTCGCAGGCAAGCCGCCCCGCCATGCCGCCACCGTTGGAGAACCCGGTGACGAACACCCGATCGCGATCGATGGCCAGGTCGTCGGACAGGGTGTCGATCATCATCTGGAAGAAGGCCACTTCCCCTTCCAGGTCGGGAGAATCGGGCCACACCGACCACTCAGCCATGTCGCCCATCGCCTGCGGATGGATGACCACGAAGCCACGATCCCATGCAGGGATGGTGATCTCGCTGGTCATCGCCTGCCCCGAAGCCGTCCCACCCCGTCCGTGCAGGTCGAAGATGAGCGGAGCGGGCACGTCGGACGAGTAGCCGGGCGGCACAGCGACCAGGTACTCGCGCACCACGCCGCCGACCAGCATGACCCCTGCCGTGACGGTGCCGGGCTCGAGGCCGAACGGAGCCATTGTGATCGCAGTGATCTCGGCCGCGGTAGTCGTAGTCACCCCGGCCGCGGTAGTCGTAGTCACCCCGGCCGCGGTAGTCGTAGTCACCCCGGCCGCGGTGGTCGTAGCCGAATTGCCGTCACCGCTGCAGGCAACCACAACGATTGCCACCACGATCAGGAGCCACATGACACGTTTCACGCGTTGCAGCGTACCCGCCACTCAGACCAGCGTCTGCTGGCCGCCGTCATCCGATTTGGCCACACCAAGGTGCCTGTACGCCAGTGGAGTGGCAATCCGGCCCCTGGGAGTTCGCTGCAGCAAGCCTTGCTGGAGCAGGAACGGTTCGTAGGCGTCTTCGACGGTCTCCGGTTCCTCCGACACCGCAATCGCCAGGGTGGACAACCCGACCGGGCCACCTCCGAACTTCAGGATCACCGCCTCCAGAATCGCCCTGTCCACCGCATCGAGGCCGGCCTCATCGATCTCAAACACCACCAGGGCTTTCTCGGCGGTGGGGCGATCCACCAACCCTTCCGCCCGCACCGCTGCGTAGTCCCTGACCCGGCGCAGCAGCCGATTGGCTATCCGGGGGGTGCCCCGGCTCCGCTCTGCGATGACCCTGGCCCCATCGGCATCCACATCCACATCGAGGATGGCCGCCGACCGGTGCACGATCGACTCCAGGTCGTCCGGCGAGTAGTAGTCGATCCTGGCCAGGTAGCCGAAGCGATCTCGCAGCGGCGGGCTCACCCGCCCCACCCGGGTGGTGGCGCCCATCAGGGCGAACCCGGGCAACTCCAATCGGATCGAGCGAGCGGCAGGGCCCTTGCCGACGACGATGTCCAGTTGGAAATCCTCCATCGCCGTGTAGAGGACCTCCTCCACGACGCGGGGCAGTCGGTGGATCTCGTCGATGAACAGGACGTCACCGGGGTCGAGATTCGACAGGATGGCCGCCAGGTCCCCAGCACGCTCCAGCACCGGCCCCGAAGTGATTCGCAGTTGGGCGTGCATCTCGTTGGCGAGGATGCCGGCCAGCGTGGTCTTTCCGAGACCCGGCGGCCCGCTGAACAACACATGGTCGAGCGGTTCCCCCCTGCCGCGGGCGGCCTCGACCAGGATGGCCAGACGCTCCTTCATCTCGGCCTGGCCGATGAACTCCTCCATCTTGCGGGGCCGCAGGCCCGCCTCGATGGCGGCCTCCTCGGTGTCCACCTTGCCCGTCAGCAGGCCTTCTTCCCTCATGCTCCACCCAGCCTCCGCAGTGCCGCCTTCAGCAGTGCCTCGACGCTCTCACCGCCGTCGCCAAGGCCCTTGAGCGCCTCCCAAACCTCAGTCGACTGGTAGCCGAGTCCCTCGAGGGCGTCCCGCACCTCGGCCATCGGACTGGACGGCGTCAGTTCTGTGTCCGGCATGTGCAATCGGGACCGCAGATCGAGGATCAGTTTCTGCGCCGATTTCTTCCCGATGCCGGGCACCGCCGTCAGCGCCCCGGCATCCTCGGTGAGCACCGCCCGCTGTAGATCGCCGGGAGGCAGCGTCGCCAGGATGGCCAGCGCCAGTTTTGGCCCGATCCCGCTGGCGGTCAGCAGCACCCGGAACAGATCGCGTTCGTCGGCGGTCCCGAACCCGAAGAGCGCCAACTGGTCCTCGCGCACATGCAGGTGGGTGTGAACCACCACCTCCTGCCCCTTTCCCGGCAGGCCGGCGATGCCCCGCGGGGCCATACCCACCTGGTAACCGACCCCGCCCACATCCACCAGGATCGATTCGCCTCCCTTGGAGGCCAGCGTCCCGCGCAGTCTTCCTATCACCGGCCGGCCTCCTTGATCGCCCGTTGCAACGGGGCCGACTGGAGATGGCACATGGCAATGGCCAGTGCATCGGCGGCGTCGGCGGGAGCGGGGGCGGCCTGCAACCCCAGGCGCCTGGCCACCAGTTCCTGGACCTGCTGCTTGGATGCGGTCCCGACCCCGACGATCGCCTTCTTGACGGCCGACGGGGTGTATTCGTGCACGGCCAGGCCCGCCCGGGCTGCCGCGAGCAGAGCCACGCCCGATGCCCGTCCCACACCCTCGGCCGTCTGCAGGTTCCGGTTGACGAACACCCTCTCGATGGCGACCTCGTCGGGGCGGTGCTCGGAGATCAACGCCTTCAGGTCGGCGTACAACTCGGCCAGGCGCTCACTCATCGGCAAAGCGGGATCGGTTCGTATCACCCCGGCGGAGATCGGCTGCATCGAAGATGCCGTGGAGATCACGAGTGCGTACCCCGTCACAGAGAGACCGGGATCGATGCCGAGGACAAACATGTGTTCGATAGGTTAGAGGCCGGCGCTGTCCCGGGCCAGGATGCAGGAGCCACTACCCCGCCAGGGAGGCCAGGACCTCATCGCTGATATCGAAGTTGGCGAAGACCGCCTGCACGTCGTCGAGGTCCTCCAGAGCATCGACCAGACGCAGAACCTGCTTGGCCTGGCTCTCTCCGACGGGCACAGAGGTCGAAGGGAGTTGGGTGACCTCGGCGCTCTCCACCGCGAGCCCCGCAGCCTCCAGTGCCTCCTTGATAGTGCGCAGATCACCGGCCGCCCCGGTCACCTCCCACTGGTCGCCGGACGATTCCACGTCTTCGGCACCGGCCTCGAGGGCCGTCAGCATCACATCGTCCTCATCGCCTGCTACCAACAGGTAGGCCTTCTGGAGGAACAGATAGGCGACCGAACCGGGCTCGCCCAGGTTCCCGGCGTTGCGGCTGAATGCAGATCGCACATCAGAGGCTGCCCGGTTGCGATTGTCGGTGAGGATCTGGACGAACAGAGCCACCCCGCCGGCTGCGTAGCCCTCGTACCAGAACTCCTCGTAGACCGCCCCTTCCACATCGCCGGTCCCCCGCTTGATCGCCCGCTCGATGTTGTCGTGGGGCATCGAGGCGCCCTTGGCCTTGTCCACGGCCTGAGCCAGCGATGCATTGGACATCGGGTCGCCGCCACCCTCGCGGGCGGCCACTTCGATGGCGCGCGCCAGTTTGGCGAACAGCTTGCCTCGCTGGGCGTCTTTGGCGCCCTTCTTGTGCTTGATGGTCGACCACTTGGAATGTCCGGACATCAGCGCTCCCGGGCCAGATCGAGCAGCATTGTAGAGAAGCGATCGTCGCCGGTGAGCTCGGGATGGAAAGAGGTCGCCAGCACATTGCCCTGCCGCACCACCACCGGGTACCCGTCCACCTCGGAGAGCACCTCTACACCTTCCCCAGCCTCAGTGATCCACGGTGCCCTGATGAACACCGCCCGCACCGGTTCGTCGAACCCCTCCACGGTCAGATCGGTCTCGAAGGACTCCACCTGCCGGCCGAAGGCGTTGCGCTCCACGACCACGTCGAGCACAGCCAGTTGCACCTGATCCGGCCCGGTCGTCGACGCCGCCAGAAGGATCATCCCGGCGCAGGTCCCGAGGACGGGCAACCCGCCGGCGATGGCCTCCCGCATCGGCTCGACGAGTCCGAAACGTTCGGCCAGCCTGCCGATGGTGGTGGACTCGCCGCCCGGCACCACCAGGGCATCGATGCCGTCGAGTTGCTCTGCCTTGCGAACCAGCACGACATCGGCCCCCAGCCGATCGAAGGCGGCGGCGTGCTCCCGATAGTCCCCCTGGAGGGCAAGCACCCCGACCCGCACGATCACCAGCCGCGTTCCGCCAGCCGCTCCTCGGGGGCAAGGGTGCTGATCTCGATGCTGGGCATGGCCTCACCGAGGCCCCTGGACACGCTGGCGATCATCTCGGGGTCCTCGTAGTAGGTCACCGCTTCGACGATCGCCTTCGCTCGGACCTCCGGATCCTCGCTCTTGAAGATCCCCGACCCCACAAACACGCCGTCACACCCGAGTTGCATCATCAGTGCTGCGTCGGAGGGAGTGGCGATGCCGCCGGCCGCAAAGTTGACGACAGGCAGACGGCCGGTCTCGGCCACTTCGCGAACCAGGCCGTACGGAGCCTGGAGATCGCGGGCAGCGGCCATCAACTCCTCATTGCCGAGCCCGGACAAACGGCGCATCTCTCCCGTGATCGCCCGCATATGACGTACCGCCTCGACGACGTTGCCCGTGCCGGCCTCGCCTTTGGTGCGGATCATGGCGGCGCCTTCGCCGAGCCGGCGCAGCGCTTCTCCCAGGTTCCTGGCACCGCACACGAACGGGGTGGGGAACGCCCACTTGTCGATGTGGTGCTCCTCGTCGGCGGGGGTGAGCACCTCACTCTCATCTATGTAGTCGACACCCAGCGACTGCAGCACCTGGGCTTCGACGAAGTGGCCGATACGGGCCTTTGCCATGACCGGGATCGACACCATGGCCATGATCTGCTCGATCCTGGAGGGGTCGGCCATCCTGGCCACGCCGCCGTCCCTGCGGATGTCGGCGGGCACCCGCTCCAGGGCCATCACAGAAACGGCACCTGCCTCTTCGGCGATCCGGGCCTGCTCGGCGTCCACGACATCCATGATCACGCCGCCCTTGAGCATCTCTGCGAGGCCGCGCTTGACGAGATCGGTGCCCTTCTCCATGGCGTTCTCCTTCGGGGTGTGACCCGATTGTACGTCTACGGAGACGCCTAGGAAGACGCCGCCACCGCCTCCTGATACGCCTCGATGTAGGCCCCGGTCACCCCGGCCCAGTCGTAGCGATCCACCAGCCGCGAGCCCTCCTCGGCCACCGAGAGCGCCAGGGGGCCGTCGCCCAGCAACGAGGCCACAGCGGAGCCCAGAGCAGCGGTGTCCCCCGGTTCGACCAGGACGGCACCCTCGCCGGCGACGGCCCGGAAAGCGGCCAGGTCGCTGGCCACGACGGCACACCCTGCGGCCATCCCTTCGATCAGGACGATGCCGAACGACTCACCCCCCAGGTTGGGAGCCGCCAGCACCCGTGCGGATGCCAGTTCCTCCCGCTTGTCGGCTTCCGAGACCCGGCCGAGGAAGGTGACCCCATCGGGAACGTCGTCCCGGGCCGACCCGATCACCCTGAGGGCCGCACCTGGATAGGCCGCTCTCACTGCAGGCCAGGCCGCCAGCAAGACGTCGAGGCCCTTGCGCGGCTCGTCACGCCCGACGAACACCACCCGCATCGGGTCCCGTTCCCCCGCCGCATCCCGGTAGGCGGCAACATCGACGGCGTTGGGGATGATCCGGGCATCGGCGAAGTGCCCCACCGCCGACCTGGCGGTTTCGCTGACGGCGGTGACCACCTCGAGTCTCTTGGCCAGGCGGCGCAGCACCGGGGCGGCTCCCCGGTACATCCCTCGCACCACTGCACCCGGATCGGCATGGAAGGTGCCGACCGTGGGCGGGGTGCCCGAACGCAGCACTGCCAGCGATGTCATCGGCATGAGTGGTTCGTGGACGTGGACCACATCGGCGTCGCCGACGGCGGCCCGAACTCTCGCCGGGGTGCGAGGGCTCAGCGAGATCGGTGCTCGCGACCGGTTGGCGGGAACCGAACGGGCCCTGCCGACCCTCCGGGTCCCATGGGGGCCTCCTTCGCCGGGAGCCACCGCCCACGCCTCATGGCCTGCATCGCGGAGCCTGGTCACCAGGCCGATCACCTGATCCTGGACGCCACCCGGAGCCGCCAGGTCGTAGGGCGAGACCACCGCCACTCTCACGATTGGGACCCCTCCCTGTCGCTGGGCCAGTTCGGGACGATCAGATGCCATTGCTCGGGAGCCTCCAGCACGATCCCCTCCAACACCCGAGCGAGGGCCCGGGTCATGGCGGCGACCCGGTCCTCTCGGCCCGGCAGATCTGGCACCTCCAGCCACGGATGTACGACAAACCGATTCCCGGCACCCTCTTCGAAATAGCAGCCCACAGGCACCAGGTGGGCCCCCGTCCGCTCGGCCAGAGAGGCGGGGCCTGCCGGCATGGTGGTCTGCTCCCCGAACAGCGTGACCGGCACCCCGGTGCCCTTGAGATCCCGATCGCACAGCAGGGCGATGACTCCGCCGCTGCGAAGACGCTCGATCAGCGAACGGGTCACCTTGGATCCCTTGCGGGCGATGACGATGTCGATCTCCATCATGTTCCGCAGACCCGTGAACCATTCCACGATCCGTTCGTTGGGGAGAGCCTCGGCGACCGCCAGCACCCTGGCACCCTCGGCGGCCGCCCTCAGTCCCGCCGACTCCCAGTTCCCCATGTGCGGCAGGGCCAGGATCATGCCCTTCCCGGAACGGATTCCCGCGTGGAGGCGCTCGATGCCATCGATGGTCGACTGCTCCAGGATCTGAGATCTGCGGCGGGGATGCATCCAGAACACCTCGGCCCAGTAGCGGCCGTAGTGGCCGAATACCCGCCTGGCCGCCTTCCTGACGTCGGTGACCTCGCCCCGGACCCGGCTCTGGTGGCGCTGCGCCATCTCGAAACGGTCCTTGGCCACGAAGGAGCCCAGCCAGCCGAAGCCGTAGCCGAGACGGCGGATGACCGGCTCGGGCAACAGGCCGAAGAGCCACGACATGGCCCGGTAGAGGTAGTAGCCGAGAGCGCCCTTCACACCCGGAGCTGCGACCAGGTGCGGTAGAAGCGCTGTATCACGGTGAGCCACGTGAGCGCCGCCAGAATCCCGAGCGTCGCCTCCATCGTGGGGAGACCGACGCCTTCCAGGAAGACACCGGCGCCGAAGACCAGCAGCCGCTCGGCCCTTCCCATCAGCCCACCCCTGCCTTCGACACCGAAGGTCTCGGCCTTGGCGCGGACGTAGGGGATCAACAGCGAACCGGAGATCCCGATGATCGCCAGCATCACGAGGGTGGCTTCCCCCTCGTTCGCCAGGTAGAAGGCGAGCCC
>CBDUUY010000021.1:0-15575 GCA_965370535.1 uncultured bacterium | reverse complement strand
GCCCAGGTTGAACATGGCTTTGGGGTTCCCGCGTTCGGCGGCCTTGCGGTGCCACCGTTGGGCTTCGTCTATGTGGCCCTGGTCTTCGAGGAGGGCGCCCAGGTTGAACATGGCTTTGGGGTTCCCGCGTTCGGCGGCCTTGCGGTGCCACTGTTCGGCTTCGTCCAGGTCACCCTGGTGTTCGAGGAGGACGCCCAGGTTGAACATGGCCTTTGAGCTTCCGAGCTTGGCGGCCCTGCGCAACGATTTGAGACTCAATCCCATCAGAGGATGAGAGTACATCTACCTCCTTCATACTTCTTCCGACGAGTCATCCCCATACGTCGTGTTCTGTGGCGAATTCCCTCTTCTCATCTCTAGAGGCCCCGGCTGCGCCGTGTCTATTGGTCAACGACTATGTGAGCGGGGAGGTATCCGCAGGAGTCCCCTCGGGCCCCTGACCTCGCCCGGGCGTTCTCGGGAGCCTGCTCCCCGCGGACGGCAGATCCGGGGGAGGCGCCCGGTTAGTCGATTGCCTCGAAGCGAGCTTGGAAGAACCGCAGGCTATCGGGTTCGTAGGTGAACTTCAGGCCCTGGATCTTGTCGCGATCCTCGTGGACGGCTGCCACCGATTCGGCGACCACGTCCATGTGGGACTGGGTATAGACCCGGCGCGGGATGGTGAGCCTGACCAGTTCCAACTTCGGCCGATTGTGGTCGCCCGTCACCGGGTTGCGGCCCGCCGAGACGATGCCCCGCTCCATGGCGCGCACCCCCCTGTCCACGTAGATGGCTGCGGTGAGAGCCTGGGCGGGGAAGTGGTCCTGCGGCATGTCGGGCAGGGCGGCGGCTGCATCGATGAACACAGCATGCCCGCCGATCGGCTGGACGGTGGCTATCCCGGCCTCGTTGATGAGGCGGCCCAGGTACTGGACCTGGCCGATCCTCGCCCGGATGTGGTCGTCGGTGGCCACCATCTCGCGCATGCCCCTGGCCAGCGCTTCCATGTCGCGGCCCGCCATCCCGCCGTAGGTGTGCAGGCCCTCGAAGGCCACCAGCAGCGCCCTGGCCTGCTGCGCCAGGTCCGGGTCCCGCAATGCCAGGAATCCGCCGATGTTGACCAGATTGTCCTTCTTGGACGACATCGTGGCGCCGTCGGTGTAGGAGCAGATCTCCCTCAGGATCTCGGCGACGCTCTTGCCGGAGTAGCCCTCTTCTCTCACCTGGATGAAGTAGGCGTTCTCGACCGCCCTGGTGGCATCGAGCATCACGAGAATGTCGTGCTGTTGGCAGTACTCGTAGGTGGCCTTGAGATTGGCCATGGAAAGCGGCTGGCCTCCGGCCATGTTGACGTTGGTCTCGACTGAGATGTAGGGGATCTTGTCGGTGCCGTACTCGTCGACGACCGCCTCGAGTTTGTCGAGGTCGACGTTGCCCTTGAACGGGAAGTCGGAGGCGGGGTCGTGGGCCTGGTCGACGATGACGTCCACGAACTTGCCGCCTGCGCGCTCCTGATGGAACTTGGTGGTGGTGAAGTACATGTTCCCCGGCACCACGTCACCGTCCGAGATGAGGATCTGGCTCAAGATGTGTTCGGCTCCGCGGCCCTGGTGGGTCGGCACCAGTTCCTCGTACCCGTAGACATCGGTGACAGCGTCGACGAGGTTGTAGAACGAGCGACTCCCGGCATAGGACTCGTCGCCCAGCATCAGCCCGGCCCATTGGTTCTCGGACATGGCCGATGTGCCCGAGTCGGTGAGCAGGTCGATGTAGACATCGTCCGATGCCAGCAGGAAGGTGTTGTACCCGGCTGCGAGGTTGGCGGCCTCCCGCTGGGCGCGGGTGGTCATCTTGATGGGTTCGACCATCTTGATCTTGTAGGGCTCGGCCCAGCTGTGCCCGTCCGTCATCGGAGCCTCCTTGTGCACGACGGCACCGGGGGGTTCGGCGCCATCCCGGAATCTAGTGCGCCGGCCGGTGGCCGGTGTCTAGTGGTGCTCGTAGCGGCGCGCCACCGCCGAGATGATCAGGACGGCGGCGAAGCCGGCCAACGCCAGCAGCAGCGGCCACAGCCACTCGCCGGAGTGAGGGATTGCCAGGCGGGCGGTGTCCGTGCCGTCCGGCCACGGCCACAACACCCGTAGCGACCCGGCCATCAGGCCGATGAGTGCAGCCATGACGGTGTCGTGGTGGTCTTGGAGCAGGCGATCCAGCAGCGTCGAGAAGGCCGCCAGGCCCAGGACCGCCCCAAAGGCGAGCACGGCCAGGACCGCAAGGTCGCGGTCGTTGACCGCGGCGAGCACCGGTCCGTACATACCGATCATCAGGAGGATGAACGACCCGGAGATGCCGGGCAGGATCATCGCCACGATCGCCACAGAACCTGCCACGAAGAACACCCAGTAGGCCGGGTGGGTGATCTCGTCCCCGCGCAGGCCGAGCAGCAGGAAGGCGGCAACGGCCGCCGCCGCCATCACGGCGTACCGCAGCGCGTCGTGGGCCCGGATGAGCCGCCATGCGATCAGGATCGACCCGGCCACCAGGCCGAAGAAAACCGCAGCGGTGGGCACCGGGTGATCTTCGAGGAGGCGTTCGATGAGGGCCGCCAGCGACACCAGGGCGATCAGGATGCCGGTCAGCAGCACCAGCAGAAATCGCCAATCCACATCCCTGAGGTGGGATCGGGCGTCGGTGAGGCGGCCCCGCAGCAGGGCGCCCAGAGCGCCGGCGCCTGTGCGGATAGAGCGAACCAGACGTTCGTAGATGCCCAGCACCAGGGCGACCGTGCCTCCCGACACTCCCGGGACGATGTCGGCAGACCCCATCAGGAATCCCCGAATGAGGTTGAGCAGGTCGGTCATTCCGGTGAGGGTACCGGCGGCGCGGCTCCCGGGTGCCTCACCGCTCGGTACCATCCGCGGGTGACGACTAGACACTGCAAATGAAGCCGGTCATCACTCCCGAGGAATCAGCGCGCCTCGACGGTGCATCCACCGAGCCCGCCTCGGCCCTGATGGAGAGGGCCGGCCTGGCCGTGGCGCTGGCTGCAGTGCGGGAAGGTGCCCGCTACGGCACCCGGGTGCTCGTCCTGGCCGGGCCGGGAAACAACGGCGGTGACGCCTATGTGGCGGCCCGGTACTTGCGGCAGCGAGGGGTGGGCGTCGAGGTCCGCAGCCTCGGGTACCCCAGGGGCGATGACGCACCGGCCAGGGTTGCCGCGGTGGCGGCGGTGGACGCCGGGGTCCCGGTGCGCCCCATCGGCGAACCCGAGGATTGCGACCTGCTCATCGACGGCCTGTTCGGGGCAGGCTTCCGCGGGTCGCTGCCCGATGCTGCGGCGGCATGGGCGGATCATCCTGCCCCCGTGATCGCGGTAGACGTCCCCAGCGGCTTGCTCTCCGGCGACGGCAGTGTCGAAGGGCCCGTTTTCGAAGCGGTCCGCACCGTCACCTTTCATGCACTCAAGGTGGGCCATCTGATAGGGGAGGGCCCCGGCCTCTGCGGCGAGGTCGAGGTGGCAGACATCGGACTGCAGGGCGATCGGCCCGCCTTCCGGGTCTGCGAGGACGACGATGCCCCTGTGCCCGCCCGCAGTAGGGACGCCCACAAGTGGAGCGCAGGTTCGGTGCTGGTGGTGGGAGGTTCGCCGGGGTTGACCGGAGCCGCCGCGTTGACGGCCCGTTCCGCTCTGGAGTTCGGGGCCGGGGCAGTCCGGATCGCCTGCCCCGGCGCTCTGCAATCCATCTACGCCGCCATGGACCCCGGGGTGATGAGCACCGGCATCGGCGACGGTGACACCTTTGGTTCCGACCCTGCGCCGGTACTGGAAGCCGCAGAGCGGTTCGATGTCATAGCCCTGGGTCCCGGACTGGGCACCGGTGACGGTGCGGCCGGTTTGGTGGCCGGGATCGTCGAACGATGGGAACGGCCCCTGGTGATCGACGCCGACGCCCTCAACGTGCTCGGCATGGGGGATCTTGCGGCTCGCAACGCCCCCACAGTCATCACCCCCCACCACGGCGAATTCCGTCGCCTCACAGGCGACGAACCCGGGTGGGAGGCTGCTGCAAAGGCGGCGGCAGGGGCCGGATCGGTGGTGCTGCTCAAGGGAGGGCCCACCTTCGTCGCCGGGGAAGAGGTGTGGGCGATCACCAGCGGTGGGCCCGAGCTGGCCACCATCGGCACCGGCGACGTACTCACCGGCATGGTGGCGGCGCTGATCGCCCGCGGTCTCACCCCCGAGACGGCCGCCCGTTCGGCCGCCTATCGCCACGGGTTGGCCGCCGCCGCACTGAGCAGGGAGACCACGGTCACGGCGACCGGCTTGATGGGCGTGATCGGAGAGTGGGGATGAGGCCGACCTGGCTCGAGATAGACCTGGGAGCGATCCGCGACAATGTGGCGGCCATCGCGAGGACGGTCGCCCCCGCCACAGTGTGTGCTGTGGTGAAGGCGGACGGGTACGGCCATGGAGATGTGCCGGTCGCCGAGGCCGCTCTCGAAGGAGGGGCCGAGTGGCTGGCGGTGGCGCTGTTGGAGGAGGGTGCCCGCCTTCGAGAAGCGGGCATCGAGGGCCCGATTCTGCTGCTATCCGAACCGTTCACCGAAGACGCCGCCGAAGTGGTGCGCTGGGATTTGACCCCCACGATCTACCGGTCGCGGTTCGTCGGAGCCCTGGCGTCCGTCGCTCCGCCCGGCTACCCGGTTCATCTCAAGGTGGATACCGGCATGCACAGGGTTGGGGCCACCCCCGGGCAAGCGGGGGCCATCGCAGCGGAGATCGGCATGGGGGGCCTGTCGTTGCAGGGGCTGTGGACCCACCTCGCGGTATCCGAGGAAGATCCGGTGTTCACGGCGGAGCAGATCCACCGCCTGCTGGGGTTTGCCGGAGGCCTGGCCGCCGATGGGATCGTGCCGGGGATCATCCACGCCTCCAACACCGGCGGGGCGCTCGGACACCCCGGTGCCCGCATCGACATGGTGCGGGCCGGCATCGGCATCTACGGCCTGCGCCCCGCACCGGGATTCCATACCGAGGTGCCGTTGCGACCCGCCATGAGGGTGGTCTCTCACGTCTCCTTCCTGCAACGCCTTCCTGCGGGGGAGCGGCTCTCCTACGGGAGGATCAGGCCGCTGCCATCCGATGCCAACGTGGCCACCGTGCCGATCGGATACGCCGACGGTGTGGCCCACCGTCTCGGCGGCACAGGGGGAGAGGTCCTCATCCGGGGCAACCGGTACCCCATCGCCGGGACCGTCACGATGGACCAGATCATGATCGACATGGGTGACGATCCAGTCGAAGTGGGCGATGAGGTGGTGCTGCTGGGCTCCCAGGGCGATGCCGAGATCACCGCCGATGAGTGGGCCGAACGCCTGGGCACCATCAACTACGAGATCGTGTGCGGCTTCGGGCCCCGTATCCCCAGGAGGTACCACGGGTGACGCTTACTGCCGTCCCGGGTGTCCGGGTGGGGCACTGGACCGATCACGACGGCCTCACCGGTGTCACCGTGGTGGTGCTGCCCGAACCCAACGTGACGGCGGTCGAGGTGCGGGGGGCCGCCCCCGGAACCAGGGAGACCGCTCTGCTGGCACCCGGGATGAAAGTGGAGACCGTCCAGGCGATCGCCCTGTGCGGTGGCAGTGCCTACGGGTTGGCTGCCGCATCGGGGGTGATGACCGCACTGGAGAGGGACGGAAAGGGATACCCCACGCTGGCGGGTGTGGTGCCGGTCGTGCCTGCCGCGGTGATCTTCGACCTCCTGGTGGGCGATTCCACGGCCCGTCCCGGGCCTCCCGAGGGAGAGGCAGCCTACTCCGCAGCGACCGCCGATCCCGTGGAGATGGGCACGGTGGGAGCCGGCACCGGGGCGGTCGTGGCCGGGTGGCGGGGATTCGAGCACGTTCGCAAGGGTGGGGTCGGCTCTGCATCGGCAACGGTCGGCGACGCCGCCATCGGAGCACTGGCGGTGGTCAACGCGGTCGGGGACGTGTTCACCCTGGAGGGAGTGCCGCTGACCGGTGGGGACCCAGTGCCCGGCCCTCCGCAGGCGAGGCCGGGTCCCATGGAGAACACCACCCTGGTGGTGCTGGCCACCGATGCGGCCTTCGATCGTTCTGCGTTGCAGCGCCTGGTGGTGCGGTCCCACGACGCTCTGGCCGTCTGTCTGCGCCCGAGTCACACCCGATATGATGGCGACGCCGTCTTTGCGGTTTCGTGCGGGGATCTGGCCGCCGATCCTGATGCAGTCGGGGAGGCGGCGTTCACCGTGGTGGGGCGGGCCATCGAGGCGGCGGTCCGCAGCGCCCGGACGGCAGGCGGCATCCCGGCGCTGGAGGCGGTGGATGACTGAAGAGGAACGGGAACTAGCGGCACTGGCCGTCGAAGCATCCACATGCACACGCTGTGAATTGGCAGAGACCCGCACCCGGGTGGTGTTCGGGGCCGGATCACCCACCGCAGATGTGATGTTCGTCGGCGAAGCACCCGGTCGCTATGAGGACGAGCAGGGCGTCCCGTTTGTGGGGGCGGCAGGCAAACTGCTCGATCGCCTGCTCGCCGAGATCGGGATCAGTCGCGGTGAGGTGTATATCGGCAACGTCCTCAAGTGCCGTCCACCCGGCAACCGGGATCCCCACCCCGAGGAGATCGAGGCCTGTAAGGGCTATCTGGCGACCCAGTTGAAGCTCATTGATCCCAAGGTGGTGGTGACCCTCGGCAACTTCGCCACCAAACTGCTGCTGAAGCGGGAGGTCGGCATCACCCGCACCAGGGGCCAGATCTATCCGTGGTGGAACCGCCGCCTGGTGCCTACCTTCCATCCGGCAGCCGCCCTCAGGGGTGGTGACAGGATCCTCGACCAGATGCGCGAGGATTTCGCTCTGGTGCGATCGGTGTTGGACGAGGAGGCGGTCGAGGAGGCCGACCCGGCCGTTGAGCAACTGGGGTTGTTCCCGTGAGTGTGTCGGCCATTTGTGCTGCTGAGGGAGATACCAGGGCGGTGGGGCGCCGTCTCGCCAGCCTGCTGCGGGCCGGTGACGTGGTGCTGCTGTCCGGAGGCCTTGGTGCAGGCAAGACCGTGTTCGCCTCGGGGATCGCCGAAGGGTTGGGAGTGGAGGGCCCTGTCGTCAGCCCTTCGTTCGTGCTGGTGCGCTGGTACAGGGGGCTGATGTCGATGGTTCATGCCGACCTGTACCGGGTGGGATCGTCCGGTGAGATCGAGGACCTCGACCTCGTATCCGAGGCAGCCGATGGGGTGCTGGTGGTCGAATGGGGAGATGTGTCCGACCAGTCTTTCGGCGATGATCTCCTGATGGTGAGAATTGGGCAGGACCCCGAAGGGGTGCGGACCATCGAGTTGTCTCCCCGCGGGTCGTGGGTGGACCGGCCGCTCGGGGAGGTGGTCCGGTGAGGATCGTCGCCATCGAGAGTGCCACCGCCGCCGCTTCCATTGCCCTGGCCGAAGACAGGCAAGTGATTGCTTCGGCCGGGCGTGTGGACCGGCGCGGGCATGTGTCGTTCTTGATCCCCGCCCTCGGGTTCCTCTTCGAGCAGGCAGGGTGGAGCCCGGCCGATGTGGATGTGGTGGCCGTTGACGTGGGACCAGGTCTCTTCGGCGGGATTCGGGCGGGGCTATCCACCGCCCAGGCTCTGGCGGGGGCGATCGGCGCCCGTCTGGCGCCGGTGGGGTCGGTTGATGCGGTGGCGCTGCGGGCAACCACCGGCCATCGCAAGATCTGGTCGGTGGTCGATGCCAGGCGCGGCGAGTTCGCCGTCGCTCCCTATCAGCCGGTTCCCGGCGGGGTGGTGCGGGAGGGGGCCGTCGAGTTGGTGAGCCCCGACACTTTCCGGGCGATCCTGGCCTCCGACCGGCGCGACAGCCTCGTGGTGGGGGATTGGCAGGGCCTCCCCGAGGGATTCTTCCGTGGACTCCACGGCATCAAGACCGCCCGGCCCAGATACCCGTCGGCCGGGGCGGTGGTGGAACTCGCATATGCCAGGGCCCAGAAGGACGAACTGCCTCACCCCGATGAGGTGAGGCCCAGGTATATGCGAGAACCGGATGTGCGGATCAACTGGACGGATTTCCGTCGGGAGGAGCCGTGGCAGTGATGACGCTGGTGTTGCGGCCGATGACGGGGGACGATATCGGAGCGGTCCTGGGCCTGGAGAGGTCGATCTTCCCGGACCCATGGACAGAGGTGTTCTTCCGCGACGAGTTGGCCGCCCCGTTTCGCTCCTATCTGGTCGCCGAGGAGCATGGGGAGATCATCGGCTACGGGGGCGTGATGCTGGTCGAAGGGGACGCCCACATCACCAACCTGGCGGTAGCCGAACCGTCCAGGGGCCGGGGGGTGGCCACCCGTCTGTTCCTGGCACTGGCCGAAGGTGCCCTCGACGATGGTGCCGAGCACCTCACCCTGGAGGTGCGGATCGGCAACCTCGACGCCAGGAGGCTGTACTCCAGATTCGGGTTTGCTCCGGTGGCCGTCCACCAGGACTTCTATCCCGAGGAGGATGCGCTGATCATGTGGGCCATCGACGCTTCGGGGTCCGAGTATCGGGCCCGCCTGGATGAGATTCGGGAGGGATTGCGGTGAGCGAAGCCCCGGCCATCCTCGGGATCGAGACCAGTTGCGACGAGACCGCGGTGGCGGTGGTGCGGGGCTACGAGGTGCTGTCCAACGTGCTGGCCAGTCAGGTGGACATCCATGCCCGTTTTGGAGGGGTGGTCCCCGAGGTGGCTGCCAGGGCTCACGTGGAGGCGATTCGTTCGCTGACCCACAGGGCACTCGCCGAGGCGGGGATGCACCAGGTGGATCTGGACGCCATCGCTGCCACCAGGGGACCGGGATTGGCCGGGTCCCTGATGGTTGGTTTCTCATACGGAAAGGCGCTGGCCTGGGCTCTGAACAAGCCGTTCCTGGGAATCGACCACATGGAGGGGCATCTGTTCGCCCCCCGACTGGCCGACGATGGTTACGGCCCGCCGGCAGTTGTGCTGCTCGCATCCGGCGGGCACAGCCAGATCGTTCACTTGGCCGATTGGGGCGACTACGAGGTGCTCGGATCCACCATCGACGACGCCGCCGGTGAGGCGTTCGACAAACTCGCCAGGTTCCTCGGACTGGGTTACCCGGGCGGCCCCGCCATCGACAAGGAATCCGAGGGCGGCGACCCCGAAGCCGTGCGATTCCCGCGGGCGCTGCCCGACAGGCCTCACCACTTCTCGTTCAGTGGGTTGAAGACATCGGTGGTCACGTATGTGCGCAAACACCACCAGGCCGGCACGCTGCCGCCGATGCCGGACCTGGCCGCTTCCATCCAGGAGGCGATCGTGGATGTCCTGGTCGCCAAGACCTTCAATGCCGTGGAATCCACCGGCGTGAAGGCGGTGGCAGGCGGCGGGGGGGTGCTCGCCAACCGCAGGCTGCGCACCAGACTCGCCGAAGAGGCCGATGCCAGGGGTGTCACCCTGCATCTGCCCTCTCCTGTGCTGTGCACAGACAATGGGGCCATGGTGGCCGCAGCCGGGGTGTTCCGGTTCGGCAGGGGGGAATGGACGGACCCTTCGGCCGACATCGATCCGTCCCTCCATTTGGGGTCCTGAGAGGGAATCAAACGGCCGCTTTCCGGGTTGGCACTCTCGGTGAGAGTCTGCTGACACTCGCACCAGGAGACTGCTAGTATTGGCAGTCGTAAGCAGCGAGTGCTAATACCCGAGGAGGGGTTCCATGAAGCTACAGCCCCTGGGCGATCGTGTGGTCGTCAAGGCAAATGAAGACGATGATGCCCGCACGGCCAGTGGCCTGGTCATCCCCGACACCGCCAAGGAAAAGCCCCAGACCGGCACAGTGCTGGCCGTGGGCCCCGGCGATTTCCAGGACGGCGAACGCCTTCCCATGGACGTATCCGAAGGCGATGTCGTTGTGTATTCGAAGTATGGCGGCACCGAGGTCAAGTTCGAGGGTGAGGACTACCTGATCCTCTCTGCCCGCGACATCCTCGCCGTCATCCGCTGAGGCCTGAGGAGGAGTAACCCAAATGGCAGCAAAGGAACTGAAGTTCAATGAGGAGGCCCGCCGCGGCCTCGAGAACGGTGTGGACAAACTGGCCGACACGGTCAAGGTGACCCTCGGCCCCAAGGGCCGCAACGTCGTGTTGGAGAAGAAGTGGGGCCCTCCCACCATCACCAACGACGGAGTGACGATCGCCAAGGAGATCGAACTCGACGACCCATGGGAGAACATGGGCGCCCAGCTCGCCAAAGAGGTCGCCACCAAGACCAACGATGTCGCAGGTGACGGCACCACGACGGCGACCGTTCTGGCCCAGGCAATGGTCCACGAGGGTCTCCGCAACGTCGCCGCCGGCGCCAACCCGATGGAGATGAAGCGGGGCATCGAAGATGCCGTCGCCAGGGTGATCGAATTCATCGCCGAGATGAGCGAGCCCATCGATTCCAGCGACACCACGAAGATCGCCTACGTCGCCGCCAACTCGGCGGCAGACGAGGTCATCGGGGAGAAGGTCGCCGAGGCCATGTCCAAGGTCGGCAACGAGGGTGTCATCACCGTCGAGGACAGCCAGACCTTTGGGGTGGATGTCACGTTCACCGAGGGCATGCAGTTCGACAAGGGCTACATCTCTCCGTACTTCATCACCGATCCGGACCGCCAAGAGGCCGTGCTCGAGGATGCCTACGTCCTCGTGGTCAACCAGAAGATCACTGCGGTGCACGATCTGCTCCCGGTGCTCGAGAAGGTCATGCAGTCGGGCAAGCCTCTCATGGTGATCGCAGAGGACCTCGAGGGCGAGGCACTTGCCACCCTCGTCGTCAACAAGATCCGCGGCACCTTCCCGTCGCTGGCCGTCAAGGCCCCCGGGTTCGGCGAGCGGCGCAAGGCCATGCTCCAGGACATCGCCATCCTCACCGGTGCCACCGTCATCAGTGAAGAGGTCGGCCTGAAGCTCGAGAACGTCACAGTGGACATGATGGGCAAGGCCCGCAAGATCGTGGTCACCAAGGACGACACGACCATCGTCGAGGGTGCGGGCACCCACGCCGATGTCGAGGCCCGCGTCAAGCAGATCCGCCGTGAGATCGAAAACTCCGACTCGGACTGGGATAGCGAGAAGCTCAATGAGCGGCTCGCCAAGCTGTCCGGCGGTGTGGCCGTCATCAAGGTCGGCGCTGCCACCGAGGTGGAGCTCAAGGAGAAGAAGCACCGCATCGAGGACGCCATCCAGGCGACCCGGGCGGCCGTCGAAGAGGGCATCGTGCCCGGCGGCGGCGTTGCCCTGTTGCGGGCACAGGCTGCCATCGAAAAGATGCGCGGCGGCACGCTGGACGAGAAGACCGGGCGCAAGCTGGTCACCAAGTCGCTCGAAGAGCCCCTGCGGCAGATCGCTGCCAACGCCGGTTTCGAAGGCGGCGTCATCGTCGAGAACGTTCGGAACCTCGAGGGAGCCAACGGCTTCAACGCCCAGACCGGTGTATACGAGGATCTGCTGGAGTCGGGTATTGCCGATCCGGCCAAGGTCACCCGTTCGACGTTGCAGAACGCAGCCTCGATTGCAGCCTTGCTGATCACCACCGAAGCGCTGGTCGCCGAGATGAAGGAAGAAGCTCCGGCCATGCCTGCCATGCCTCCGGGCGGCGGGATGGACTTCTAGCCCAACCTTCCCAAGCAAGCCGAGAGAGCCGGCCTTCGGGCCGGCTCTCTGGCGTTCGGCATTATCCTGTGGCCCGTATTCGAAGTGAGGCAAATGTTGCGCAAGACCCCCTTCCTCGACGGAAGCAATCCGCCCCTCCTGGTGCATGGCGGTTATCACAAGGTGGGGACCGTGTGGTTCACACGCATCCTCGGACAGGTAGGGCGCCACTACGGCCTGAAAGTGCAACAAGGAAAACGCATCCGCGGCAACAAGGTGACCCCACCATTGCCCGAAACAGGGATCTTCATCGATCCGCACAGCCGGGTCGAGGGCAATACCCTTCGACCGTTCAAGGGGTCACATATGGTGCGCGACCCCCGCGATATGGTCATCTCAGGGTACTTCTACCATGTGTGGACCACCGAGGAATGGGTTCATCAGCCGGGCCGGATGGACCGCAAGGCCTGGGGCCGGCCCGAATGGAAGGGTTGGACCTATCACGACATCCTCAACTCGGTCGACGAGGAGGAAGGGTTGGCGATCGAGATTCACCGGGCTACCGGGGGAATCTTGCACCGCATGGACAGTTGGGATTACGACGATCCCCGCTTCCATGAGATGCAGTACCGCAACGTGATCGCAGACGAGGACGCCGCCTTTACCGCGATGTTCACACACTATGGATTCACGCCGAAGGCGGTGGAGCGCAGTGTGGAGATGGCTCGCAAGTTCTCGTTCAAGAACGTCACCAAACGTGACGTGGGGGAGAAGTCGAGCACCAAGTCGCACCTGCGGTCCGGCCGGCCGGGCGAGTGGAAGCAGTACTTCACCAGCGAGCACAGGAGTCTGTTCGAGGAGCTCAATCCCGGCTTGATGGTGAAGCTCGGGTACGAGACCTCTGCGGACTGGTAGCGGTCGCTCAGCCGAGCCAGCCGTTGGCGGCGTAGCGGGATCTGTTGGTATCGAACTCGTCATCGAGGATGGACCACAACGAATGGTCCAGCCATGTGCCGGCGACCAGAACCTCCTTGCGGAGCAGTCCTTCGCGTACGAACCCCAGGTTTTCTGCGATGCGCTCGCTGGCGGCGTTGCCGGTGGCGATCCTCAGCGTCACCCTATGCAGGCCGAGTTCCTCGAATGAGATCTGCGTCACCCGGCAGGTGGCCTCGGTCGCGATGCCCTTTCCCGTGGCGCCGGAACGGATCCAGTATCCGATCTCGGCCGACTGCTCCCGCCGGGAGGTGTGCCACACCGAGACATTGCCCAGGTGGGTCTTGGGCCGATCGGCCTCCCGGATGGTGAAGTCGAACGCCTTGCCCTCGGTCCATGCCGCATTGCTGTCGCGGATGAAGCGGATGGCGTCGGGCCGGCCATATCCCTTGTGAACCCAGGGGAGCCAGCGGGCCAGTTCATCCAGGGATTCGCGCACCGCGGTGACCAGTGGTTCGGCGTCACGACGTCGGAAGGGGCGCAGGATGAAGCGCCGGGTGTTGCGATCGCGGGTCGAGAGCGGCCTGGCCATTGGGGGAGCCTATCGCCCTACGATGGGCCGATGTCATTGTGGAACTGCCTCGCCACGCTGCCGCCGGTGGCATCCGACGGCACTCTGACGGCTGCGGTACTCGTCCCCCTGTACGAGGACGGTGACGATCTGCGCATCGTGCTGACGCGGCGCCCCGACGACATGCGCACCCATGCCGGTGATGTGGTGTTCCCGGGCGGGATGATCGATCCGGGGGACGAAGGCCCTGTCGGCACCGCCCTGCGGGAGGCGTGGGAGGAGGTCGGCATCCCAGCCGACCAGGTCGAGATCCTCGGGGGACTGGAACCGGTGACGACCCGTTCGGCCGAGATGTGGATCGCCCCGGTGGTGGCCCGCATCCGCCGCCCGGCCGAGTTGCGGCCGGAACCCGGTGAGGTCGCTGCCATCATCGAGCCGACCATCTCTCAGTTGCTCGACGACGACGCCTGGGTGACCCGGGATTGGAACGGCCGGACCTTGTGGTTCTACGAGTTCCCCGAGGGCATCCTGTGGGGGGCCACCGCAGTGATGGTCAGGCGCCTGCTGGAGTATTTCCGGTAGCAGTCCCATGGCCTCTTCTGCCAAATGCGCCCCGTTATGAGGCTGGGCGTGAAAGAATGTAGTGCGGCGGGATGGTCGCCATCGCGGCGGCCGGTCTGGAGACACCCATGGCAAACAAGAACAAGGGCGGCAGGAACACCAGGAAGGTGGCCGCCAAGGACCTCAAGCAGAAGCGTCTCGACAAGAAGGCGAAGAGAAACGCTGCCGCCGGCAAGCAGACCAGTATCGGTTGATTGCACTACCGGCAGCGAGTCGCTCAGCAGGCCTGGGTTCGGGCGCGTCTACCCTCACCGGGTGCGGCTATCGAAGAGGTTTGGTGTGAGAGTCGTTGTGGCTGCGGCTTCGAAACATGGCGCTACTGCGGAGATTGCGGATAGCATCGTCGAGGTACTCCGCGGCAGCGGTCTCGACGCCGAAGTGGCCGGCCCCGAGCAATTGGACACGGTTGAGGGCTATGACGCGGTGGTTGTCGGCAGCGCCGTCTATGCCGGTCGTTGGCGCCGGGAGGCCAGGGAGTTGGCTGCGCGGATTGGGGCCTCTGATCCGTTGCCGCCGGTGTGGTTGTTCTCCAGTGGACCGCTGGGAGACCCACCGAAGCCCGAGGAGGAACCGGAGGACGTTGCCGAGGTTCTCGAAGCGACCTCGGCTCGGGAACACCGTGTCTTCGCAGGGAAGATCGACAAGGCGAAGTTGAATCTTGGGGAGCGGGCGATCATGGTCGCGGTACGCGCTCCCGAGGGTGACTTCCGGGACTGGGATGAGATCACCGGCTGGGCCGAGAAGATCGCGGACACCCTCGAGAAAGAACCTCCGGCATCGCTGGGGTAGGGGTGCCGTCGGGAGATCACGGTCATCCGGCATATTCGCCAAGTGATGGTCCCGCTGCGTGGGCCGGTGTCGGAAGGGCGCTTGTGGTCGGCAGAGACGGCGGTTCGGGTCAGCAGGGTTGGCCTGCCCCCGGCGGCACGTGCCCGGAGTGCGCTGGGCCATCCCCGGTAGCGCCGCTGTGCTGTTGCGAATAGAACACGAGGTGGATCTCGCTGACACAACTGGCGCCCACCCTCATCTGGCACCGACCCACCGCCGGATCGACCTCATGCCGAATGCCGAGAGCCTCCAACCAGCACTCGATGCGGTAGACGACCCCACACTCGTATCCGTCGAGCAGCCCGGCGCGCCTCATCCCCTTGTACGCAAAGCACTCACCGTCGTCCCACTCCAGACGGACGATGGCAGGGTCCGGAGCACTCACCCTGATCCGGCTCGACACCGAATCCGGCAGCAGTAGAGCGAGCCCGTTGGTGATCAACCGGCGAACTTGGTCGGAGGTCGTGAGCCCATCGAGATCCACTTCGAGTGCCCCAACGAGGCGACGCACCTCGATCTCCGACATGCCGCGGATCGCCGCCCGGTTGAGGGCATTCGCCCGATCGACGCCCAATTCGGCGGCAGCATGGAGGAACCACATTCCGTCGTGGGTGAGCCATCCCTTCCCGAGCAGATCGCGGATCTCATGTTTGGTCAGGAGATCGAGCGGATCACCTTCGTCCCTCATCTCCCGCCTCCTGGTTGATCGGGTGGTGCCCAGTCTGACAGGCAGTGCGGTCCGTTGTCGGCACCAGTCGAGATGGTGGAGTGCCCCCGTGTAACACTCCCGGTCGGGATGGGAGCGAACGACTTCATGGCCGACGAGAGGTGAAACGGGCCAGGCCGGTTCCGAGCGTTCGGACGGCACGGGCCCTGAGGGTTCGTGACACGCCCGTCGCCTGCAATACGGTCACAAGATGTCATACGAGCGCAGGAGGGGTCAGGAGTGCTCCCGCGATAGCCGCTGTTCCCGAACGCCAACGC